>JASLPR010000027.1 GCA_030744875.1 Chloroflexota bacterium | reverse complement strand
GCTTCCTGGGCTTTGCGACGGCGATCCTGGCCCAGGCGATCGCCTCCGGCGATCGCATCTTCGGCGTTATCGACGTGCCGCTGGACGTGGAGGAGAAGCCGGACGCGGTGACGATTGAGCGGCCCGACGGCGATTTGTACTACGAGGATGTGAGCTTCGGCTACGCGGGCACCGGTCTGATTGTGCGCGATATCGATGTTGCGGTGCCAGCTGGGACGACGCTGGCGATTGTGGGGCGCAGCGGCTCGGGCAAGAGCACGTTGACCAACCTGATCCCGCGTTTCTACGACCCCACGGAAGGCCGGGTGACGCTGGACGGGATCGATCTGCGCGACCTGACGCTGGATTCGCTGCGCTCATCAATCGGGATGGTGATGCAGGAGACGGTGTTGTTCAACACCAGCGCGCGGGAAAACATCAGCTTCGGCCGGCCAGAGGCGACCGAGGAGGAGATCGTGACCGCGGCCACCGCGGCGGCGGCGCACGATTTCATCATGGAACTGCCCAACGGCTACGACACGCTGCTGGGCGAACTGGGACTGCGGCTCTCGGGCGGACAAAGGCAGCGGATCGCGATCGCCCGGGCGCTGCTGGTGGATCCGCCGGTGCTGGTGTTCGACGAGGCGACCTCGAGCGTGGACGCGCGTACCAACGTGGAAATTAGCCGTGCCATCGACCGGCTGATGGCCGGGCGCACGACCATCGTGATCGCCCACCGGCTTTCGACGGTGATGGGCGCCGACAACATCATCCTGATCGAAGACGGGATGGTGGCGGCGAGCGGTACCCACGAAGAGCTGCTGGCCGGCAGCGACGCCTATCGAAGGGTCTACGACATGCAGTTCGCCGGGCGCGACGAGGTGGTCGCCGGGGACTTCTCGGGAGCCCGCGAATGAGGAGTCGCGTCTACGTCGATATCTCGAACCTGAGCGAGCCGGGGGTGGCGCTGGGGACTGCGCGACGGCTGCTGGCCTATCTCCGCGATCACCGCCTGAGCCTGGCCGGGGCGATGTTCTCGATGGTGCTGGTGGCGTCGCTGAACCTGGTAGCGCCGTGGGTCACCAAGATCGTGATCGACGACCATGTGGTTGACGGTGACTTCGGAGCGGTGGCGGTCTCGCTGCTGGCACTGCTGGGCATCTACGGGTTGCGCGCTCTCACCATGATGGCGACGATCATACTGGTGCAGCGCTCCGGGCAGATCGTGATCTACGGTCTGACGCGCGACCTCTACCGACACCTGCTGCGGCTGCCGATGCTCTATTTCGAACGCGAGGCGACCGGTGAGACGCTGTCGCGGCTGACGGCCGACGTGAACGCGGTGCAACGGGCGACGATGGGCCCGACTCTCGGCGCCCTGGTGGGGCTGCTGACGATGTTCGTCTACGTGGCGGTGCTGTTCGCGCTGGAGTGGCGGCTGACGCTGCTGATCCTGTCGGTGGTGCCGCCGATGATCCTGCTGAGCGCCTACAGCGCCCGCGAACTACGCAAGCGCTACCGCACCGTCCAGGAGACTCTGGCGGAAATGAACACGACCATCGAGGAAAACCTGAAGGGTATCCGCGTCAGCCGCGCCTTCGCCCGGGAAGGGGACGAGATGCAGCGCTTCTCGCGCGACAACACCTCGAACCTGCGCGCCAACATGGACACGGCCACGGTGGAGTCAATCTCGACGCCGTCCATCCAGGCGCTGTCGAGCCTGAGCATCGGCGCGATCATCCTCTACGGCGGCTGGCAGATCACGGACGGCACGCTGACCACCGGCACGCTGGTGGCGTTCTTGGCCTTCGTGACTCTCTTCCACCGGCCGCTGACCGAGATCATCCAGGTGAACTATGTGATGCAGTCGGCGCTGGCGGCGGCGGATCGCATATTTCAGTTCATGGACGAGCCGCGCGATCAGACCGACCGGCCGGACATGGAACGCCTGGAAGAGTTCGGCGGCCGGGTCGAGTTCCGCGACGTGGACTTCGCGTACGAGCCGGACAAACCGGTGCTGCGCGGGGTGAACCTTACGGCCGAGCGCGGCGAGGTGATCGCGCTGGTGGGGCCGACCGGTGCTGGCAAGACGACGATCGTGAACCTGCTGGGGCGCTACTACGACCCGGACGCCGGGGGCATCTTTCTTGACGGCCGTGATGCGCACAACTTCCGTTCGTCGAGCATCCGCGAGCAGATGGCCTTCGTGCTGCAGGAGACCTACTTGTTCTCGGACACGATCGGGGGGAATATCCGCTACGGAATGCCGGAGGCGACGGACGAGGAAGTGCGCCGGGCGGCCGAGCAGGCCAACGCGACGGAATTCGTGGACGAGTTGCCGGACGGTTTTGAAGCTGTAGTCGGGGGCGGCGGGGTGCAGTTGTCCCGGGGCCAGGTGCAACGGATTTCGCTGGCGCGGGCGCTGCTGGCCGATCCGGTGGTGCTGGTCCTGGACGAGGCCACCTCGGACGTGGACACCGAGACGGAGGCCCTGATCCAGCAGGCGATGGACGCGGCGATGGCCGGACGCACGGTGTTTGTGATCGCGCACCGGCTCTCGACGATCCGGCGCGCGGACCAGATTCTGGTGGTCGATGACGGGCGCATTCAGGAACGCGGTACCCACGACGAGTTGCTGGTGAGCGGCGGGGTGTACCGGCAGCTTCACGAGAGCCAGTTCGCCGGACTGGAGAGCGCCGGCCAGGGACCGGTCTGAGGGGACGGCGCTGCGCCCGCGGTGCTTTGTCTACAATTGGACGTCCTTCCCCGAGCAATCGCTATGGAGTCCCGTCGCGTTGAATGCTGAATCCGTCGGCCCGGTCCCCGAGGCCCTGAAACGCCCCTACGAATCCGCCGGAATCGAGGAACGCTGGTACCGGCTCTGGGAGGAGCGCGGCTATTTCACCCCGGACCGTGACCCCGACAAGAAGCCCTACACCATCGCGATGCCGCCGCCGAACCTGACCGGGGTGCTGCACTACGGCCACGCGGTGTTCATCACCTTCCAGGACCTGATGATCCGCTGGCGGCGCATGCAGGGGTATTCGGCGCTGTGGCTGCCGGGCACCGACCACGCTGCAATCGCGACCAACGCCGTGCTGGTGAATCAGCTGGCAAAAGAGGGCAAGAGCCGCGAAGACCTGGGCCGGGCCGGGTTCGAGGAGATGTTCCGGGAGTGGGTGGAGCAGAGCGGCAACACGATCCGGGCGCAGCTACGCCGCGCCGGGGCCAGTTGTGACTGGACCCGCGAGCGCTTCACGATGGACGAGGGGCTGTCGGGGGCGGTCAACGAGGCCTTCGTGCGGCTCTACGAGAAGGGCCTGATCTATCGGGGGTCGTACCTGGTCAATTGGGACCCGGCGGACCAGACGGCGGTTTCGGACATCGAGGTCGAGTACCAGGACGTGCCCGGGAAGCTCTGGTACGTGCGCTATCCGTTCAAAGACGGCGGGCACTTGGTGGTGGCGACGACGCGGCCGGAGACGATTCTCGGGGATACGGCGCTGGCGGTGAACCCGGAGGACGAGCGCTACAAGGGCCTGGTGGGTGGGGAGGCGGTGGTGCCGGTGATCGGGCGAACAATCCCGATCATCGCCGATGACTACGTGGACCCGGAGTTCGGCACCGGAGTGGTGAAGGTGACGCCGGGGCACGACCCGAATGACTACGCGATCGGCAAGCGGCATGACCTGGAGATGGTGAACATCCTGAACCTGGACGGCACGCTGAACGAGAACGCCGGCCCCTACAAAGGGCAGGATCGCGAGGTGGCGCGGCTGGCGCTGGCCGAGCAACTGGCCGGCGAGGAGCTGATCGAGAAGGTCGAGGACTACGAGCACTCGGTGGGTCACGGGCAGCGCTCCGGCGCGGCGATCGAGCCGATGCTGTCGGAGCAGTGGTTCGTGCGGGCGGGTCCGCTGGCGGAGCAGGCGGCGGGGGCGGTGCGGGACGGGCGGATTAGGTTTTACCCGCCGCGCTTCGCGCAGGTGTTCCTGCGCTGGATGGACGAGATTCGCGACTGGTGCATCTCGCGGCAGATCTGGGTCGGCCACCGATTGCCGGTGTGGTACTGCAACGAGTGCGAGAAAACGATTGTGCAACGGGAAGCGCCGGAAGCGTGCCCGGACTGCGGCGGCGGACTTCGCCAGGACCCGGACGTGCTGGATACGTGGTTCAGCTCCGGTTTGTGGCCGTTCTCGACGCTGGGCTGGCCGGACGACACCGAGGATCTCAGCTACTTCTACCCGACGAGCGTCATGGAAACCGGCTACGAGATCATCTTCTTCTGGGTGGCGCGGATGGTGATGCTGGGGATGGAGTTGGCCGGGGACATTCCGTTCTCGGAGGTGTACCTGAACGGGATGATGCGCCACGACGACGGGACGAAGGTGAGCAAGTCGGACCCGCGCCCCGGCGATGACCCGGTGGAGGTGATCGATAAGTACGGGGCGGACGCGCTGCGGTTCATGATCGCGACCGGCAGTTCGCCGGGGAACGATATGAAGCTGGTGTGGCCGCGGCTGGAGTCGGCCCGCAACTTCACCAACAAGCTGTGGAACGCCTCGCGTTTCACGGTGGAGGCGGTGGCCGCCGTCGAAGCCGAGCCGGCCGCGCCGACGAGCACCGACCGCTGGATCCTGGGTCGGCTGGACCACGTGGTCGCCGAGACGACCCGGCTGCTGGAGGGATTCCACTTCGGGCAGGCCGGGCGGTTGATCAACAGCTTCCTGTGGGACGAGTTCTGCGACTGGTACATCGAGGCGTCAAAGGCGCGATTGCGCGGCGACGACCCGGCGCAGGCGGCCCGGGCGGCGGAGACGCTGCTGGAGGTGCTTTCAACGTCGCTGCGGCTGCTGCATCCCTACATGCCGTTTGTGACGGAAGAGATCTGGTCGCACCTGCGGGCGCTGCGTCCCGAGATCGGCGCCGAACACGTCATCGTGGCCGAATGGCCTCAGGATGGCGGCCGCGCGGACGACCCGGCCGTGGAGCAGATCAGCCGGATGGCGGAGGTGGTCAGGGCGGTGCGCAATGCCCGCCGCGAGGCCGAGGTGCCGGCTGGAAACTGGGTGGAGGTGGTGGTGTGGCCCGGCGATCAGCAGGCGGTGCTGGAGCAGGAGGCCGACTTCGTGACCCGGCTGGCGCGAGTGCGCCCGCTACGGATGCTGGCGGACGGCGAGGAACCGCCGGAGAAGGCAATCTCGCTGGTGGCCGGGGAGATGGAGGTCTTCCTGCCGCTGGAAGGCATGGTGGACCTGGACGCCGAGCGCGAGCGCCTGGAGCGTGAAGTCGCCGCCCTGGTCGGGGAAATCGAGCACGTCCAGAAACTGCTGGGCAACAAGAACTTCGTCGAGCGGGCGCCGGACGCGATTGTGCAGCAGCACCGCGACCGCCAGGCGGCCGCCGAGAGCGAGATGGCGATTCTGCGGGAGCGGCTCGAGAGTCTCTAGACGGGACGGTCGATTCGCCGGACTCCGCGGACCGCGAGCACGATTGAACTAGTCGGAGTCCGCCGAACCCCCACGTCCGCGCTTGCCAACGAACCAGTTGCGCGACCGCTGCCGGTCCCATGAACCGGCCCCGGACTCGTCGGGCCTCTTCGCGCTGCGTTCGACGGCGTCGATGGCCTGGCGTATCTGCGACGAAACTTGGTCCAGGTGATGAAGGGCCATTGCCTCGGCGGTGCTGGGAACGACCGGCGACCCCCACTCTTTTTCGCCGTGGTGGGAAAGCACCATGTGGCGCAGGCGCATGGTGGTCTCGGCGGAGCAATCAACGGCGCGGCAGGCGCGGGCGACCAGCTCGTCGCCGAGCACGATGTGGCCGATCATGACCCCTTCGGCCGTGTACTGGAAGCCGGCGCCGACGCCGAGTTCGATGATCTTGCCGATGTCGTGGATGATGCAACCGGCCACCAGCACGTCGCGGTCGATCTCGGGGTAGAGCTCGCAGACGGTGTCGGCGAGCTTCAGGAGTTCGAGGGTGTGTTGCAGGAGGCCGCCGACGACGGCGTGATGGCGGGACTTGGCGGCCGGCCAGCGCTCGAGGTTGCCGGCGACGGCCGGGTCGTCGAGGACCGCGCGGATGACGGCGGCGATCTCCTCATTCTTGATTTCGTCGATGTAGCGGTCGAGTTCCGCGGTCATCTCGTCGGCGGGGGCGTCGGCCTGAGGGAGAGAATCGGTGACGTCCCACTGCTCGACGGCCGGGTGGATAGAGTTCAGCTTCAGGTTCACCGAGCCCTGGTATTCATCGGCTTTGCCGTTGATATCGACGGTCTTGCCGGTGAAGTTCATGGCCAGTATTTCAGGCGGGGCCGAGAAGTAGAAGGCCAGGATCGAGTCGCCGGTCTTGTCCCGCAGGATGGCGCGAAGGTATTCGTTGCCGTTCTTGGCTTCGGTGACTTTGGCCTCGCCGACCAGGAAGGTGGCGGTGATGCTGGCCCCGGGTTTGATAGAGCTGATATTCATCCAGTATCCCTGTGGGTTCGACACCGCCGGGCGCGAAAAGCTACAGTCCCGGCGAACGTTCGGAAGATCGTACCGACAGCAAGATTCCCATGATGCGGAGATGAAATCAATGTCCCAGAACACTGACGGCGCGCGTGTATTGAATTCGGCGCCGGCGTTCGACCCGGCCGCGGGCACCGTGGTGCGCGAGCCAACCGGCGATGGCCCGGGCTACTGGTGCGGCGCTCCGGGGGCGTACTACGACCAGGAAACCGGCGATTTCTACCTGTACTACCGGGTGCGGGTGGAGAAGGCGAAGGGCCGCGGGATCGAGTTTCGGATCGCCCGCGGGCGCGACGGCGTCGAGTTCGAGGACGTGTGGACCTGTCGCAAAACGGATATCGGGGCGGTGTCGATCGAGGGCGGCAGCATCTACCGGCTGCCGGATGGCGAGTGGGCGGTGGCCTTCGGGTTCGTCGATGAGCGCGACGATCGCTGGAAGATGGGACTGCTGCGCGGGCCGGACCTGGCGCACTTCGACGCAAGCACCCACGAGATCGTGCTGGACCCGGACACCGAGGCCATTGCCGGCGTCAAGGATCCGGTGATCGCCCGGGTCGACGGCGAGTACCGGATGGTGATGAGCTACCACCTGGTTTCGGCGGAGGAACGCAGCGACCCGGCTCTGCTGGAGATCGCCGACACCATCGCCACCGGGATGGGCACTTCGAATACCGGTCTGGCCACCAGCCGGGACGGGCGCAAGTGGACCTGGGCCGGCGAGGTGCTGGCGGCGACGCCGGGTCGCTGGGACGCCTTCTGCGCGCGGGTGACCGGGTTCTTCCCGGGGCCGGTGGGCTTTGTGGCGTTCTACGACGGCAGCGTCGATGTCTCCGAGAACTATGAGGAACGGGCCAGCCTGGCCTGGTCGCCGGATCTGACCGTCTTCCACGCGCTCGAAACGACCGGGCCGCTGTTCGTGTCGGAGTTCGGCGGCGGCTCGGTGCGCTACGTGGAGCCGTTGCTGATCGGGGATACGTTATTCGTTTATTACGAGTACACCCGGGCCGACGGCGGCCACCAGCTACGGGTGATGAAATTGCGGGTGCTGGCCGACGGCGAGTGGGCGTAGGGGGCGCGGCTTTGTCCGGACTTGCGGATGGTATTACTGAGCGGGACGCCCGCCTGACTCCGGCCCCGAATCAGCCCCTAGTCGTCGTCGAGGTACTGGCCGCGCCACATCCGGCGGCCGGATGCGGAGGCGCCATCACCACCGCCGGAGCGGTTCGCGCGGACGCTGCCGACGTATGCCGACACCAGCAGAGCGATGCCGATCAGGGCCAGCGGCCCGGTGACGAAACGGCCGCCGGGGATGGCGATGAGCAGCAGCCCGGCGAAGATGAGAATCATGCCGGTGGCGGCCATGTCACGGGTAGTGGCGACGCGGCGGCGCAGGAATTCGCCGAGCCCGACCAACGGATTTCCCCGTGGGCGCGGCGCGCTGGGCAGGGGAATTGGCCGGCGGCGGCCGGTCTTTTTCTCGAGCTCTTCGGCACGCTCGAGGATGTCTTTTACCTCTTCTTCCCAATCGCCGGGCAAGTCGTCCTCCAGACCTCCGGCACGCTCGCCGGAACTGCCTCTTCACAGGTTTGAAAAAGTATATCATTGGGCGGCATCGAGTCCTTGCCCGGTTTCTGGGGGTCGGTTTTGGCGGCGCCGCTCGCGTTTCAGCTACAGGTCTTCGCCCATATCTTCGCCTCGGTCGCCGAGGAAATGGGGGCGACGATGCACCGCACGGCGTTCTCGCCGAACATCAAGGAACGCCGCGACCACTCTTGCGCGATCTTCGACGCCGGCGGCAACATGATCGCCCAAGCGGCGCACATCCCGGTGCACCTGGGGGCGATGCCGGCGTCGGTGGTGGCGGCGATCGCGTTGTTCGCCGACGATCCGGCGGCGCCCGGGGACATTGTGATTCTGAACGATCCCTATCTCGGCGGCACCCACCTGCCCGATATCACAACGGTTTCGCCGATATTTGTTGATGTCGATGACGTGACGAAGCTGTTCGGCTACGCGGCGACGCGGGCGCACCACGCCGATGTGGGAGGGATGACGCCGGGTTCGATGCCGTTGTCGTCGGAGATATACCAGGAGGGGCTGATCATCCCGCCGATCAAGTTGGTCCGCGGCGGCGACCTGGACGAGGCGATCATGGCGGTGATGCTGGCCAACGTGCGCACCCCGGAGGAGCGGCGCGGCGATTTCGCGGCGCAATTTTCGGCGCACCGCGTGGCCAACCGGCGCATCGGCGAGATGACGGCGCGCTACGGCCTGGACCTGTTGCGGGAGATGGCGAGCGAACTGCTGGCTTATTCGGCGCGCATGACGGCCGCCCGTTTGCGCAAAATCCCCGGCGGCGTGCATCGGTTCACGGATCGCCTCGACGGGGATGGCCTGACCGAAGGCGAGATCCCGATTGTGGTCGCGGTTTCGCAGAATGACGGCAAGCTGCATTTCGACTTCGCCGGTACGTCGCCGGCGGTCGCCGGCTCGGTGAACGCGCCGTCAGCGGTTACGATGTCGGCCATCTACTACGTGGTCCGCTGCCTAGTGGGCCAGGAGGTTCCGGCGAACGCCGGGATGTACGGCGCGGTGGAGGTGCAGATTCCCGAGAATTCGGTGCTGAACCCGGACCCGCCGCATGCGGTAGCCGGCGGCAACGTGGAGACCTCGCAACGGGTGGTGGACGTGGTGTGGGGGGCGCTGGTCGGGGCGCTGCCAGGGATCGTCCCGGCGGCCGGGCAAGGGACGATGAACAATCTCACGCTGGGCGGCTACGACCCGGAGCGCGAGCGGCCGTTTGCCTACTACGAGACGATGGGCGGCGGCAGCGGCGGCGGCCCGACGCGGGACGGCGCCTCGGGTTCGCACGTGGCGATGAGCAATACCTGGAACACGCCGGTGGAGGCGCTGGAGTTCGCGCTGCCGGTGCTGGTGGAACGTTATGAAATTCGGCGCGACTCGGGCGGCGCGGGGCTGCACAAGGGCGGCGAGGGCCTGCGCCGCGATCTGCGGCTGCTCTGCGCGGCGCAGGCGAACACGCTGGGCGAACGGCGCATGACCGGCCCCTACGGGCTGAACGGCGGCGAACCGGGCGGCGTCGGCCGGGACCAGCGCCGGCGCGGCGACGAATGGCGCGATCTGCCCGGCAAGGGGCCGCTGGAGTTGGAGCCGGGCGACGTGATCTCGATCGGCTCGCCAGGCGGGGGCGGCTGGGGCGAGCCGCCGGCCGGTTGATCCGCGTCCTCCGCAGTTCCGAGAGTGCGGACGGCGCGCGGCTGGTTGATCTGGAGCTTGCCGGGCCGAGTGGCCGGTTGCGGGTGAGCGGTTGGTGTTCGCACGATACCGCCGAGATCGACTTTACCGGGAGTTCGGCGACGGCGGCGGAGTGGGCCGGGAGCGAGCGGCGGGCGGCGCTGGAGGGAGCGCTGCGGGAGATGCCCTTCGGGAACGGGCTGGCGACGCTGCGGCTGCGCTTTGGGGCCGGTGAGTTTGTCGAATCGATGCTGGAGGCCGCCGGGCTTTCGCGGCGCACCGGGTTCGTGGTGGACCCGCTCCCGGCGCTGCGCGCGGTTCCGGGCAAGACGCCGGCTATTCGACCGCTCACGGCGATCGACGAAGCCGGCTTCGTGGCACTCTGCGAGGAGATCTTCGCGGCGGAGCTGCTGGGGCACCCGGAGGCGGCCGGAATCGCGCCGCTCGCGCGGCGGCTCTACCGGGGGGAGCCGGTTGAGGGCTGGACCGGCTATCAGGGGTTCCTGGTCGGGGTCTGGGATGAGGTATTCGGGGTCTTTTTCACCGGCCCGCCGGGAACGGCGCGGCTGAGCTTCGGCCTGGCCGGGATGCTGCCGGCGGCGCGGCGGACGCGGCTGGCACTGGCAGCGGCGGTGGCCGTTGAGCAGCGTCTACGCGAACTAGGGGCGACGTCGCTGCGGTTCGAAATCGATGCACGCAACCGCCGTTCGCTGGCGCTGGCGCGACGGCGCGGCGCGGTCCCCGACTACCGGGTGCTGGTCTGGCAAAGCGGGGAGGGTTAGAGCGGTATCCCGGCCAGCGGGGTGTGGACGGCGCCGGTCGGCAGCAGCGTGCTGGCCATGATCGAGACCTCGCGGACGGTGAAGCTGCCCACGTCGTAGCCGTCCAATCCGGCGGCGATTTCGCGCAGGCGCCGGCGTTGCGGGTCGGTGGCGTGGCGCGCCACCCGAGCCAGGGTGACGTGGGGACTGAAGGGCCGCTCTTCCAGGCGCAGGCCGAGTTGCCGCAATTCGGCCGCGATCAGATTCTGCAGCGTGTGGATGCGGCGGACTTCGCCCTCGACCCGCAGCCAGATGAGGCGCGCCGGGCGGCCTTCCGGGAAGCTGCCGCCGGCGCCCAGATCCAGGTTGAATGCGCCGAAACCGGCGGCGGCGGTGCGCAGTCCGGCTTCGATGGCTTCGGGCATCACCGCGTCCTGCTCGCCGAGGAAGGCGAGGGTGATGTGGTAGCCGGTGGGGTTGGGATAACGCAGCACATCGTCGAATTCGTGCAGGCCGCCGCGGACGGTTTCCAGACCCTGGATGACCGGCTCCGGCAGCTTTATGGCGACGAATATCCTCACGCCGCGGATTATAGGGAGCGGGCGGTCCGGCTACTCGGGGAGCAGCTCGGCGGCGATGCCGTCGGCGAGGAAGAGGCCGGGGTCGGTGAGGGTTAAGCGATCGGCGGTCAAACGGGCGTAGCCGGAGGACTGCAGCGAGGCGCAGACGGCTTCTCTCTGGGCGACCAGGTCGTAGCCGAAGGCTCCCCGAAGGTGCTCTAGGTCCAGGCCGTCGGCAGTGCGCAGGGCGGTGGCGATTAACTCGGCGAGTCGGTCGGCATCGGTGAGATCTTCCTGCCACTCGACCACCGAGGTTCCGGAGCTGCGCGCTTCGAGATAGGCCGCCGGCATCCGCAGGGTCGAGTAGCGCCGCCGGCCAACCACCGCGTGGGCGCCGCAGCCGAACCCCAGGTACTCGCTACCCTGCCAGATGGCCAGGTTGTGCCTGGAGCGATGGCCGGGCAGTGCCCAGTTGGAGACTTCGTAGTGCTCATAGCCGGCGGCGGCGAGTCGGGCGACGGCGAGGTCGTAGTAGCCGGCGAGCGCGTCGCCGGCCGGGGTGCCGCCGAGGGTGGTTGCGCGGGCATCGGCGCCGGCGCCGTAGAGGGTCAGGGCGTAGGCCGAGATGTGATCGGGCCGCAGGGCTAGGGCGCGAACGAGATCGGCCTCCCAATGATCCGGTTTCTGGTTGGGGAGGCCGTAAAGCAAGTCGATGGACACGGAGGCGAGCCCCGCGGCGCGGGCCAGGTGGACGGCCTCGGCGGCGCGGTCGCCGTCGTGGAGGCGGTCGAGTTCGGCGAGGCGGGTGTCGTCGAAGGTCTGGACCCCGATGCTGACCCGGTTGGTGCCGCCGTCGGCCAGCGCGCGCATCAGTTGCGGGGTGGCGTCGGTGGGATTGACCTCCACGGTGATCTCGGCGTCCGGGACGGGCGGGAAAGCGGCGGTGAGTGCCTCCAGCAACGCCCGCAGGCGCGCCCCGCTGATGATGGAGGGAGTGCCGCCGCCGATGTATATGCTGTGGCTCGCGCGGGGACTCTGCAGAAACTTGGCGAAGCCGGCGACGTCGCCGATCAGCGCCTTCAGGTACTCACCGGTCAGGCGGCCGAGGCCGGTGACGACATTGAAATCGCAGTACCAGCAGCGTTTGGCGCAAAATGGGACGTGCACGTAGACCGGCGTCGGCTCGTCGGTACGAAACGGAACGGGTGAACCCAGGCGATGGTGATCGATTGCCATACCCATATCTTCCCACCTTCCGTGATCGCGCGGCGGGAAGAGTTCGCGCGCCGCGATCCATGGTTCGGTGAGTTGTATGGCGCGGGGGTGCGGATGGCGGCCCGCGACGACCTGCTGCACTCCATGGATCGCGCCGGGATCGACCGAGCGGTGGTGATGGGTTTCGGGTGGAAGGACGCCGCCGATTGCACCCCCGGCAACGAATACATCATGGAAAGCGCGCAGCGGTCGGACGGGCGGTTGCTGCCGTTTGTCACCGTAGTACCCGGTGGCGACGAAGCGGGGGGGGAGATCGCGCGCTGGACCGGCGGCGGGCTGCACGGGATCGGGGAGTTGTACGCCGATAGCCAGGGGTTCAGCCTGGAATCGCTCGATTCGCTGCGGGACGTGATCGCTGCCTGCTTGGAGCACGATCTCATTCTATGCGTCCACGTCACGGAACCGGCCGGGCACGCATACGCCGGCAAGGACGGCAACGGCCCGGCGCAGGTGGCCAGCTTCGTGGCGACGATGCCGGAGGAGTTGAAGCTGCTGCTGCCGCACTGGGGCGGCGGGTTCGGGTTCTACGAGATGATGCCGGAGATCGCGGCCCGCACCGCGAACTGCCTCTACGACTGCGCGGCGTCGCATTTGCTGTACGACGAGCGGGTCTATGAAGTGATGAGCCGGCTGGCGCCGGGGCGGGTGGTGTTTGGGAGTGACTACCCGCTGACCGGGCAGGGTCGGATGCTCAGGCGGGCGCGGGCGGCGGGGCTGGCGGCGGACGACCTGGCGGCGCTGCTGGGCGGCAATGCGGTTCGGGCGGGGCTCGGATGAGCGGCGCTGCGCCAAAGAGGGTTTTGCTGGCGTCGAACAACCGGCACAAATTGATCGAGTTCCGGCGCATCCTGGGCGGGTCGATCGTCGTTGTCGGGGCGGAAGAGGCCAGGATCGCGCTCCAGGTGGACGAGACCGGCGCGACGATGGCAGAAAACGCGCGGATCAAGGCGCTGGCCTTCGCGGCGGAGACCGACATGGCGGCGATCGCCGACGATTCGGGTCTGGAAGTCGACGCGCTGAGCGGAGCACCGGGGGTCCATTCGAGCCGTTTCGAGGGCCTGGGTTCGGACGCGGCGCGAAATCGGCGGCTGTTGGAGCTGCTGGATGGCGTCCCGGCGGCGGAGCGGACGGCGCGGTTTCGGTGTGCCGTTGTGGTGGTGCGGGGCGCCGAGGTGATTTTCGAGACACAGGCAACGTGTGAAGGCGCTATCGCGAAACGGGCCGGCGGCCAGGCGGGATTCGGGTACGATCCGATCTTCGTACCGAACGGGCTCCGCCAGACTTTTGCCGAAATGGGCGCGGAGGCCAAGGACCGTAGCAGTCACCGGGCCCGGGCGCTGCGATCGTTGCGGAGCTTTGTTGAGGAGTCCGGAGAGTTATTGGCTTGAGAGCGTTGGGCCTGAGATTGGCGGTGGTCGTGGGCCTGTTGCTGGCGTTCGCGGCGTGCGGCGAGGAGGAGGCCGGCGGCGACGCGGCGGCGATCGTGCAGGACGCGGCCGCCGCGATGGGCGAGATCACGACGGTCCACTTCGTGCTGGACCTGGAGTACTCCACCATCGAGATGATCCCGGGGATGCAGGTGACGCGGGTGGAGGGCGACGTGGTGCGGCCGGACCGGATGCAGGCACGGATGGAGGCGCTGGCGTTCGGGATGCTGCTGAGTGTTGATTTTCGAGCAATCGGCGCGACCCAGTACGTGACCAACCCGGTGGCGCCGGACCAGTGGCAGACCCTGGCCACGCCGGCGATAGCCGGGGCGCTGCTGGACCCGCGCGATGGAGTGACGGCGCTGCTGGCGGACCTGACCGATTCCCGGTTGGAGGGCAGCGAGACGCTGGACGACCGGGCAGTGTGGCGCATTACGGCGCGGGCCGACAACGCGCTGGTGGCCGATTTCCTCCAATCTGAACCGCTGCCCGGGACCACCGCGGTCGAGGTGTGGATCGGGGAGGCCGATTCGCTGGTCTATCGCGTGGTGCTAACCGGGGCGACGGCGGCCGGTGATGCCGAGGACGCCCGCCGCACGATTGAGTTTGCCGACTTTGAGGCGCCGGTTGAAATCGTCGCCCCCCTCTAGCGAAACGCCGGCGCGCGGCGGGCGCGCCTTCCTCTACATCCTGACCGCCGGGGTCTTCTTCACGGCGCTGGACCAGACGGTGGTGGTGACGGCGATCCCGTCGATGGTGCCGGACCTGGGGATCGAGTTCCGCAATATCGACCGGGCGGCGTGGATCGTGAACGGGTTCCTGATCGGCTACGCGGTAGCGCTGCCGGTGGCGGGACGGCTGGCGGACATTTACGCGCGCTGGAAGGTGTTCCTGGGCGCGCTGGCCCTTTTCGTGGCGGCCTCGGTGGCGGCGGCGCTGGCCGAGAACCTGTGGTTTCTGGTGGCGGCACGCTTCCTGCAGGCGGCCGGGGGTGGGGCGCTGGTGCCGGTGGCGCTGGCCCAGGCGGCGCAGGACTTCGGGGATCGAAGAAAGATCGTGGTGTTCGGGCTCATCATCGCCGCCGCCGAGATGGGCGGGGTGCTGGGGCCGTTCTGGGGCGCGGCGCTGACCCAGGCCGGCGGCTGGCGCTGGATATTCATTGTCAATCCGCCGGTCGTAGCCCTGCTGGCGCTGGCGGCCTATCGACTGCGCGACCGCACGGCGCCGGCCCCCACCGGACTGGACTGGCGCGGCGCGGTGGTGGCGGTGCTGGCGCTGGGTCTGTTGACCGTGGGCCTCTCTCGCGACGAGGCGATGCCGCTGGCGCTGGCGCTCGGACTGATGGCCGCCGGGGTGGCGGCGATCGTCGGGTTTGTTGCGCTTCAACGAAGGATCGCCGCGCCGTTGATCGACATGGCGCTGTTTCGCATCCGGCCCTTCTCCGCGGGCACCGCGGCGAGTTTGTTGATCGGCGGGGGGCTCATCATCCCGATGGTCAACATGCCGCTGTACGCGGCGACGGTGATCGAACGCGATGCCCTCGGCGGGGGCATATTGCTGCTCAAGATGACGATCGCCATCCCGGTGGGCGCGGCGGTGGGGGGATGGGTGGCGGGGCGGCTGGGGAACGCACCGGTGGTGGCGGTAGGGGCGGTGGTGGCCGGGGCCGGCCTGTTGATGGCTTCGCGCTGGGGCGTGGCCGTGGACGATGCCGCGATGACCCGCGATCTGTTGCTGGCCGGGAGCGGCTTCGGACTGGTGATCGCGCCACTTGCGGCGGCAGTAGTGGGTGGGGCGGGGCGGGCGCATGCCGGGGTCGGGGCTTCGATGGTGACGGTGTCGCGGCTGCTGGGGATGATGGCGGCGCTGGCGGCGCTGACGCCCTGGGCGCTGCGGCGCTTCAACGAGGCGGCGGCGCGGCTGCCGTTGCCGATCGGCACCGGAACCGAGACCGAGGCCCAAATGACCGCCTTGAGCGCCGACTACGAATTTGGCATCCGGGTGGCGGCGGCCGGGATGTTCGCCGACCTGTTCCTGCTCGGGGCGATCCTCTGCTGGCTGGCGGTGATCCCGGCACTGCTGCTCGGTCGACGTTCGGACGCGGGTTCCATCTGACATACTTGATGCCGCAGGTATGAAACTCGTTTGAATTCGCAACGCAAGCGATGCCCCGGCGCGAAGGCCTGGCCGGCGTCCGCCCGACCGTTGGGTCGTTTCCGCCGCCGCCCCCGCCCCGAAGGGGTGCCGCGCGGATTTCGGCCCAACCGCTGGCGCGGGCAAAACCTGCTGCTGGATCAATCCATCGCCGACCGGATCGTCGGCGATGCCGATCTGCCGCCGGGCGCCAACGTGCTGGAGATCGGCGCCGGCAGCGGGGTACTGACGAATCGCCTGGCGCGGGTAGCCGGCAGCCTGGCCGCCGTCGAAGTGGACTACGAACTGGCGGCGGCGCTGCGCGATACCACCAAGAAGTTCGACAACGTGAAGGTGATCCGCGCCGATGCCCGCGAGATCGACGTGCCATTGCTGTTCGAGGGCGCGCCGTTTCACGTGGTCGCCAACCTGCCCTACAGCGTCGGGACGCCGCTGACGGTGGACCTGGTAAGAGACGAGTATCGGCCGCTGACGCTGACCGTGATGCTGCAACTGGAGGTGGCCGACCGGATGTGTGCCTGGCCCGGCGACATGGCCCTGCTGAGCGTGCTGGTGCAGAGTTTCGCCGCAGCCAGGAAACTATTCGAGGTCCCGCCGAAGGCGTTCTGGCCGCGGCCGAAGGTGCACTCGGCGGTGGTGCGACTGGTGACGAACGAGGTGGAGGCCGACGATACGCTGGTGAAGGCGGCGGTGTTCCTGGCGCGGCTGGGCTTCGCGTCGCGGCGCAAGATGCTGCACAATTCGCTGGCCGGCGGTTTGCGCTGGGAATCCGAACGGGTCACCGACACCTGCCGGCGGGCCGGCGTGGAAAGTTCAATCCGTCCCGAGGAACTCGGGCTGGACGAGTGGAAGAAACTCGCCGAGGCATTTGTTGCTGAAGGAATTCTGGAACGCCCTGACCGGGAATAGCGGCCTGGCCGGCGGCGACGCACTGGACCTCCTGGTTGTCCTGCTGGGCAATCCCGGGCCGGAGCATCGCGCCGCGCGCCACAATCTGGGCTTCATGGTGGGGGAGCAGTTGTTTGGCGAGGTCGCGGGGGCAAAGACGATCCAGAAGTATCGAGGCCATTTCTGGGCCGGCGAGATCGACGGGGTACGGACGGCGCTGCTGTTCCCGCAGACCTTCATGAACGATTCCGGGCGGTCGGTAACGAAAGCACTGGAAGCCCTGGACGTCGGGACCGAGCACCTCGTGGTGGTCCACGACGACATCGACCTGGCCTTCGGGCGAATTCGCGTGCGCGGCGGCGGGACTACCGGCGGGCACCTGGGCGTGCAGTCGATCGCCGACCTGGTGGGCACCCGCGATTTCCGCCGGGTGAAGCTGGGAGTGGGGCGGCCGCCGGGCTGGATGGACCCGGCCGATTTCGTGCTGGCGGAGTTCGAGTCCCACGAACTGCCGACGGTGGGCAAGATGGTGGAACTTGCCGCCCGGGCGGTGCTGGACTTGGCCCGTGAGCCGTTCGAAACGGTAATGAGCCGCTATAACGGTGAGGCTGGCTGATGCAGCTAGCCGATATTCGGGCGCAATTGGGCCAGGTGGACGACTTCGCGGCCGCCGTGGAAGGCGCGGCCAACGGCCAGGTGGGCGATGTCCGTCTGCGCAACGCGGCGCGGCCGGTATTCCTGGCGGCGCTGGCCGAGCGGATCGGCAGGCCCTTGATCTTGGTGGTGCCGGACGAGGCGCGGGCCGGAGAACTGGTGCGTGATGTGCAGGCGTGGTCGGCCGATGTGGAGGTGATGCCGCTGCCCGATCCCGACCAGCCGGCCTATTCGCAAATGGCGGTCAACCAGGCGATCTTGAATCAGCGGGTGGCGGTGCTGTCGCGGCTGGCGAGTATCGATCCGGGCAGCGAACACGGCCGCGGGCTGGTGGTGGTGGCCTCGGTGCCGGCGCTGCTGCGGCGATTGGTGACGCCGGCGGAGCTCCGGAGGCAGTTCCTGACGCTGGCCGCCGGTGTGGAGGTGACGCCGGAAATGTTGGTGGCGCGCCTGGCCGGACTGGGCTACCGGCGCAATCCGCTGGTGGAGGCCGAGGGCGAGTTCGCCGGCCGCGGCGGGATCGTGGACTTCTTCCCGCCGGGCACCGAGCAGCCGGTCCGGGTGGATTTCTTCGGTGATGAGATCGAATCCTTGCGCTACTTCGACGCCGAGTCGCAGCGCTCCGGGGACGACTGCCCGGAGATCCTGCTCAGTTCCGCCAGCGAGGTGCCGGTGTGGCTGGGGCGCGAGGTGGCCAGTTCGCTGAAGGCGCTGGATCTGGACGGGCTGCGCCCCGAGGACCGCGAAACCTGGGTCCGCCACCTGGACAACCTGGAGAAGAACATCTACTTCGACGGCGCGGCCTTCTACACCATGAGCACCATGGAAGACGCGGTGACCCTGCTGGATTACTGTCCGCAGGCACTGGTGGCACTGGACGAGCCGGACGGGGTGCGCTGGGCGGTGGCCGAGAACGAGCGGCTGGCGGCCGAAAGTCGTGACCGGCAGGTGGCGGCCGGGGAATTGCCGGCGGAGATCGGCAGCCCGGTGTTCGGGGCGGGCGACCTGGCAACGGCGCTGGAACGGGCCGAGCTGCGAATCACCCACGTGGACGGCCCGCCCGGCGGAGGGACATCCGGCCAGGTCGCGCGGGTGGGCGGGTTCGCCCCGGCGAAACCCTACGCGGGACGGCTGGCGGTGCTGATTTCCGACCTGGAGGAGGCCCGCGCGGCGCGTATGACCACCATCCTGGCCAGCTACCAGGGAAGGCGCTTCTGTGACCTGCTGAATGAGCGCGGCCTCGGGGCGGTGATGCTGGAGAACGTGGAAGAACTGCCGAACGGCGCCATCGCGGTTTCCCGGCGGGCGCTGGCCGAGGGCTGGGTGCTGGCCGAGCCGAACATCCAGTGCCTGACCGATACCGAAATCTTCGGCCGGTCGCGGGTGCGCCCGGGGCGCCGCCAGAAGCACGTGCAGGACCGGACCTTCCTGTCGGACCTCAAGCCGGGCGACTACGTGGTGCACATCGATCACGGGATCGGCCAGTTCGAGGGGATCGTGAAGGCGTCGGAGATCGGCGGCGAACGCGAGTACCTGCTGCTCAAGTACGCGAAGGATGACAAGTTATACGTTCCGATTGACCAATTGGGCCGGGTGCAGCGCTACGTGGCGATGGGGGATTTCAGCCCGCGGCTGAGTCGGCTCGGCAGCGGCGACTGGGAAAAGGCCAAGCAGAAGGCCCGCGGTTCGGCGCGCGACATCGCCGGGGACCTGCTGGAGATCTACGCCGCGCGCGAGGTGGCCCCGGGACACAGCTTCGCGCCGGACGCCCCCTGGCAATCCGAGATGGAGGAGAAGTTCCCCTATATCGAGACGCCCGACCAGGTGCAGGCGATCCATGACGTTAAGGGCGATATGGAGAGTGCGCGCCCGATGGACCGGCTGGTCTGCGGCGACGTGGGCTACGGCAAGACCGAGGTGGCGATCCGGGCGGCGTTCAAGGCCGTCATGGACGGCCGCCAGGTGGCGGTGCTGGTGCCGACGACGATCCTGGCCCAGCAGCACCTGGACACGTTTCGAGAGCGGATGGGCGAGTTTCCGGTGAAGGTGGATATGTTGAGCCGGTTACGTTCACCGGCGGAGCAGGCGGCGGTGGTAGAACGGGTGACCGGGGGCGACGTGGACATCGTGATCGGCACCCACCGCCTGCTGCAGAAGGACATCGAGTTCGACAACCTGGGCCTGGTGGTGATCGATGAGGAACAGCGCTTCGGGGTGGCCGACAAAGAACGACTGAAGAGGTTGCGCAAAGAGGTGGACGTGCTGACGCTGACGGCGACGCCGATCCCCAGGACGCTGCACATGGCGCTGGTGGGGGTGCGGGGGATCAGCGTGATGGAGTCGCCGCCGGCCGACCGCCAGGCCGTGAAGACCTATGTGACCGGCTTTGACGACCAGATCGTGCGCCGGGCGATCCTGGCGGAAATCGACCGCGACGGCCAGGTGTACTTCGTGCACAACCGCATCAAGACAATCGACGCCCTAGCGGCGCGGATGCGCGAATTGGTGCCGGAGGCCCGCTTCGCCGTGGCCCACGGGCAGATGCCGTCGGCGAAGCTGGAGCGGGTCATGGTGGATTTCGCCGCCGGCGAGGCCGAGGTGCTGGTGTGCACGGCGATCATCGAAAACGGGATAGACCTGCCGAACGTCAACACCCTGATCGCCGACGAATGCTGGATGTTCGGCCTGTCGCAGCTCTATCAATTGCGCGGACGGGTGGGGCGGTCGATCAACCAGGCCTATGCCTACTTCCTTTACAGCCCCGAGCGGCGGCTGACCGAGGAGGCCCAGAAGCGTATGCAGGCGATACTGGAAGCCAGCGAACTGGGCGCCGGGTTCCGGCTGGCGATGCGCGACTTGGAGATCCGGGGGGCGGGGGACCTGCTGGGGGCCGATCAGCACGGTTTCGCCAACGCGGTTGGGTTTGATCTGTACACCAGAATGCTGGCGGACGCGGTGAAGGAACAGAAGGGCGAGGAGCCGGAGGGCGACCCGGTGAAGGTGGCCCGGGTGGGATTGCCGCTGGATGCCTACCTGCCCGACGACTACATGACCGGCTACGAGACCAAAATCCGCGAATACCAGCGGCTGGCGCGGGCGGTGACGGTGAAGGCTGCGGAATCGGCGATCGCCGGGCTGCGAGATCGATTTGGTGAATTCCCGGAGCCGGTGGCTAATCTTGCCTATGTGGTGCGGCTGCGAGCAAAGGCCTCCACGCTGGGTATCGAGTCAATTACGAGCTACGGCGGCGAACTGCTGATCCGGCTGCCGGCCGACTTCACGCTGCGGCGCAGGACGATCCTCGAAACGGTGGTCCCGGCGATGCGGCTGGGACGAACCGGGCTGAGCTGGTCGAACTTCCAGAATGACTGCGATTGGCAGGTGAAGATAAGTTCCTTGCTTGACGCGATGGCGGAACATGCGGCACGCTCGATAAAGGCAACAACTACCGCCGGAAACGCATAGATACGGGCACCTCCCCCAGGGCCGTCCGTATCTCTGGAGGACGATTTGGCCACGACCGCGAAGAAGAAAAAGAAGAAGAAAGCCGCCCCCAAGCCGGAGCGCGACCTGATCGTGGTGGAGTCCCGCGCCAAGGCCACGACGCTGCAGAAGATCCTGGGCGACGGCTACCTGGTGATCGCATCCTTCGGGCACGTCCGCGACCTGCCGACGCGCAATATCGGGGTGAACGTCAACAGCAACTACGAGCCGCTCTACCTGGTGCCACGCGACAAGAAGGCCGCCGTCGGCAAAATCAAGACTCAGGCCGAGGAATCAAGACTGGTCTACATGGCGACCGACCCCGACCGCGAGGGCGAGGCGATTGCCTGGCACCTGCTGGCGGCGGCGGAGATTGACTCAGCCAAGGTCCGGCGGATCAGTTTCCACGAGATCACCGAGACGGCGATTCAGTGTGCGCTGGACGAGCCCGGCGAGATCGACATGGACCTGGTCAATTCG
>JASLPR010000026.1 GCA_030744875.1 Chloroflexota bacterium | reverse complement strand
GTAGATGCGATCGGCCGGAATCGTTCGGCCAAACGCCTCGGCGTGGGGCCGGCCCAGCAGTCCGGCGCGGCTGGCGGCAATCAGCGCGCCGAGAGAATTAACCTTGATGCCGCCGCCCATCGACGCCGAGGCCGCGCCGATGAACATGAAGATGCCAAGAAACATAAGCGTCAGTGAGCCGACCGCGCCAAAGTCGATGGTCGAGAATCCGGCGTTGCGCACGGTGACGCCCTGAAACAGCGAATTCGTGAGCCGGTGGATGAAGGACATGTTGCCCAGCGTCGCCGGGTTCGACCATTCAAGGAATAGGAAGCCGATCGCCGCCGCCAGCCAGAGGATGTAGTTCAAGCTGAGGACGAGCTTGGTTTCCATCGCCAGTTCGCGAAAACGCCAGTGCCGCAGGATGTCCAGGACCACCAGGAAGCCTAGGTCGCCGGGGATGATCATGGCGGCCATCGTGAGGAGGACGAACGGCTGCAGCGCCTGCGTTTGGAAGCTCTGGAAGCCACCCATCAGGTCCAGCCCCGAGCCGGTGAAGGCGCTCACCGCGTGGAAGGCGGCGTACCAGGCGGCGTTGTCCGGGCCGACGGCCGGATCGCCGCGAAACTGAAGGTACAACAGCAGGGTGCCGATACCCTCGACGGCCAGGGTGAAGATCAGGAAGCGGAGAGCTATGCCGGGCAGGCCGCCCACCTGCCGGAGTACGAGCGATTCCTGAAAAATGCGCCGCTCGTGCAGCGTCAACTGGCGGCCGAGCGCCAGGAACAGCAGGATCGTGCCGGCCATGAACCCCATGCCGCCGACTTCCATAAGAACGATTATCACGACCTGTCCGAACATGCTCCAATGGGTCCCGGTGTCCACCACGACCAGCCCGACCGTGCCGGTGGCTGACGTGGAGGTGAAGAGCGAGTCCACGAACGAGGTGACCTCGCCGGTGGTGCTGGCGAACGGGAGCATAAGCAGGAAGGTCCCGGCGACGATGATCGCGAAGAAGCCGATCACCAGCGTGGCGTGAGGGCCCAGCAAGCGCTTGCGCGGCCGGCGCACGCTGACTTCGACGCGGGCCGACTGCCCGCGGCTTATCGCGAAGGTCCGCTCCCGCTGGCGTTTGGGCCGCGGTCGGCGGCGTGGTCTGGTGGTTTCGGACCCGTCCTGCTCCATCCTGGGCTTTCGGTGGGCCGGGTATTCCGGCATTTGTGCGGGCGGCGGGATCACTCCCGGTCGGGAAGGCTCCCCCGGTCGCCGCGTAAGATACCTCTTCGGCGCATGCCCGATCCCCGCAATTCTGCCGCGGTTCATACCACGCGACGGGGCCGGGCAGGTTGATACCCGGTACAGGGTAATGCCTTTGGCAAGCCCCACGGTCGGAATGGAGGCCCCTTGAAGATTGTCGACATCCGCTGCATTCCGGTCCATAGCCCCCAGCGGGGCCGCAACTACCTCTTCGTGAAGATCGAAACCGACGAGGGCATCCACGGGCTGGGTGAGGCTGGCATCACCGGCAAAGAACTGGCCATCCAGGGAGTTATCGAGCATTTCCGATCGATGCTGATCGGCGAGGACCCGTCGCGGATCGAGTTCATCTGGCAGCGTCTATACCGTGGTGGGTTCTTCAAGGGCGGGCAGATCCTTACGGCGGCCATCTCGGCCGTCGACATTGCGCTCTGGGATATTCGCGGCAAGGCTCTGGGCCAGCCGGTCTACGAACTTCTCGGCGGGTTGTGCCGCGATCGGGCCGTTTGCTACCCCCACGTCCGCGGCGAGACGCTGCCGGAGTTTCTCGCCGATGCCGATCGCGCGCTCGGCGAGGGCTACAAGTTCGTCCGCCTACATGCCATTTCGGAATACGACAACATCTTCAACCCGCGCAACACCGTGCCCCAGACGACCGAATGGGCCACGGCGCTACGGGAGCGAGTGGGCCCGCGAATCGAGATACTGGTCGACTTTCACACCCGCCTCGACCCGATCGACGCCGTCCGCCTGGCCCGCGCGCTGGAACCGGCAGAGCCGTACTTCATCGAGGACCCGGTTCGCTCGGAAAACGCCGAGTCCTACCGGATGGTCCGCGAGCGCACTAATCTCCCCATCGCCGGCGGCGAAGAATTGGCGACTAAGTGGGAGTTCCGCCCCCTGATCGAAGGCGACCTGATTGACTACGTCCGGGTCGATCTCTGCATCGTTGGCGGCCTCACCGAAGCGAAAAAGATTGCCGGCTGGGCCGAATCCCACTACCAGTACCTGGCGCCACACAACCCGCTGGGCCCGGTGTCCACGGCTGCCTGCCTGCACCTGGATCTGAGCTCGCCGCTGTTCGGGGTGCAGGAGCTGCCGTGGCTGCCCGGCTACATGCCCGACGTGTTCCCGCTACAGGTCGAGTATCAGGACGGCTACTTGCTGCCGCCGACCGCGCCGGGGATTGGTGTCGAGATCGACGAGGCGGCCGCGGCCGAGCATCCGTTCGTGCTGTCCGGCAACCCCGAGTACCGGCGCGAAGACGGCTCGATCACCAACTGGTAGAGGGGTACGGGCTAGGCCTGGTCCAGCAACTGGTCGATGGCGTCGGCGCCGTTCTCGCATGCCTCTTCGGCCGAGAGCGTGCCGGCGATCACCGGATTCTCAACCTGCTGCGCCAGGATCTGGAGTACTTCGGTGCTCTGGTCGAAGGTCGGGACCCGGGCGGTTTCGAGCCCTCGCAAGATCGCGTTGGCCTCCGGTGCGCTCAGGCCGTCGGAGAGGGTCAGTATGGCTTCCACTGTGGTTCGGCGGGCCGGGAACGCCATCCGGGTCTCCATTTTGGCGCTGACTTCACGCAGGGCGAAGAAGGCGTCGGCCGAGTCGGTGGCGCCTTCCATCAGCGCGATCCCGGCGGGCACCGTCGCCGCCGTGGCTTCCTCGCGGCCCCGCAGCATCCCGCCGATGCGGACGCCCAGCTGGTCCAGGCCGCCGATACCGAACGGTAGGGTGGCCGGACCGAACATCGTGGAAAGTTGCTGCCCGTTCACCTGCAGCCGGAATCCGGCGCGACCGCCGCCCCGCCGGGCGCCACCACCACCACCGCCGGCGTTGAAGTCACTCAAATCCGGGTCCGTGGCTGGCGCCACGCCATCGTCGTGGACCATGTTCTGAATCAAGCTCACCGCACCCACCGCCGCCGGCTCGGCCAGGAGACTACGGCTGCCATCGGCCGAGACCAGGCCGCCGCCGTTTTGCCAGATCAGGATCAGGCTGGAGCTCTGGCTGAAGGGTGAGTTGGGCGTGAAGTAGTGGCCCCACTGCCCGCCCGCGCCGTCGGCTCCGGGCGGAATCGTCAGAGTGCGGGCGATCGTCCGAAAGTCATCCCAGGTCCAGCCACCGGGTGGGGGTGGCTCGACGCCGGCCGCCTGGAACGGTTCTTCCCCGTACCAAAAGACGGTCGGCACCAGCGCCAGCGGCAGCGCCCAGGTGCGCCCGTCCAGGCCACCGAAGGCGGCCGCCGCCGGGTAGTAGTCACCTAGCGATCCGGAAGAGCCCGAGAAGAATCGATCCAGCGATTGGACTAGTCCGTCGGCCTGCAAGGCCAGGACCGCCGGGCGGGAATTCACGATGAGCAGGTCCAGCGTTTGCGTGCCGCCCAGCGCCGACTCAACCGCGTCCACGAAGACGTTCGGGTCGTTCTGGAACTGGAAATCCTGCCCGACGGAGATCTGCACGACGTTCACATCCAGGTCTTCGTTGGCCGCCTTCGCGTCGGCGACGGCACCGTGGACTTGGCTCTCCAACTGGGCCGCCAGCGGGTTGCCCGAGGCCACGCCCAGGTTCACCGACACCGGGCCGCGCGGACCGGTCTGGACGGTTCCTTCGGGGATCACCGCCGTCGGCGGAGCCTCACCGGGATCGTCGCCGCCCTGGAACTCGTCGGGCAGGTCTACCAACTGCGGATCGCCGCAAGCGGCCAGCACCGCCGCGGCCGTCGCCGCCAGCGTCCCTGCCATCATCCTTCGTCTTGTTAGTGGCATCCGTACGTCCTCGCTATACGCCTGTCGCTCGCCGACTCTCTCCAACAATCGTAGCCGCACATTCGGGCCCCGGCGCGGTCTTTTACAGACTTTTTACATCGGCGGCGCCGCCCCGGCGTCGAATCCCCGCAGCTATTCGGCCAGCAGCACTTCGTCAATTGCCACCGCACCGTCGAAGCAGGCGATCTCCGGATCGGCCTTCTCGGTCACGATCGGTGATTCCACCTCTCTGATGAGGATTCCAAACGCCTCCTCGGCCTTCGGATGCACGATCCCCCGGGCGACGCTGAGTCCGTTGGCCACTGCGCCGGTCTCGTATTCGGTTAGCCCCAAGGGCAGCCCCATGAGGTCCTCGACGCTCGTCTCCCAGGCCGGGAAGGGCAGGCTGGGCCTGCGCGATCGCGTCCAGGCGGTCGTCTTCGCCTACGAGAGCGGTCTGGTCGAGCCCGGCGAGGCCTGAGGCGCCGCCACGAGGGTCCCGGTGCCGATGCGAAGCGAACCGGGACACCGGCCCCGCGGGGCGATTACTCTTCGTCGTCGCCGCGCAGCGCCGCGATCGCTCCGATGTCCTCCAGGGTTGTGGTGTCGCCGGTCACTTCGCCGCTGGTGGCGATCTCCTTCAACAGGCGGCGCATGATCTTGCCGCTGCGGGTCTTGGGCAGGGCCGAGGTGAACCGCAGCATCTTCGGCCGGGCGAACCGCCCGATCTGGTTGCCAATGTGGTTCCGCAGTTCCAGCTGCAGATCGTCGCCGGCTGCAAAGCCGCCGCGCAATGTCACGAACGCCGCCACCGCCTCGCCGGTCAGGTCGTCGGGGAAGCCGATCACTGCGGCCTCGGCCACGGCCGGGTGCTCGACGAGGCTGCTCTCCAGCTCGGCCGTGCCGAGACGGTGCCCGGAGACGTTCAAGACATCGTCAATCCGGCCAATGATCCAGTAGTAGCCGTCCTCGTCGCGGGTCACCGCATCGCCGGCCAGGTAGACGCCCGCGATCTTCTCGAAATAGGTGGAGACAAAGCGGTCGCGCTCGCCGAACTCGCCCGGGTGGCCGGGTTGGCCCCAGCCCTCCTGGTAGATTCCGCGGATCATGCCCGGCCACGGTCGCCGCACGATCAGCAGCCCGCGCTCGTTGGCGCCGACCGAATTACCCTGCTCGTCCACCACGTCGGGCTCGATGCCGGGGAACGGCAGCGTGGCCGAACCCGGCTTCGTGGCAATGGCGCCAGGGAACGGGGTGATCATGATGCCGCCGGTTTCCGTCTGCCACCAGGTGTCTACGATCGGGCAGCGCTCGCCACCGATCACCCGGTGGTACCAGAGCCAGACCTCCGGGTTGATAGGCTCGCCGACCGACCCCAGCAGCCGCAGACTCGACAGATCGTGCTTCGCCGGCCATTCGTCGCCCCATTTGATGAAGGCCCGCACGGCGGTCGGCGCGGTGTAGAAGACGGTCACGTCGTACCTATCGACGATCTCCCACAACCGGCCGAAGTCCGGGAAGTCGGGGGCCCCTTCGTACATCACGCTGGTGACGCCGTTGGCCAGGATGCCGTAGACGATGTAGCTGTGCCCGGTCACCCAGCCGATGTCGGCGGTGCACCAGTAGACATCATCGTCCTTGAGGTCAAAGATCCATTTGGAGGTCAGCGCGGTGTAGACCATGTAACCGCCGGTGGCGTGGACCACGCCTTTCGGCTTGCCGGTGGTGCCGCTGGTGTACAGGACATATAGCGGGTGCTCCGCGGGCACCATCACCGGGTCACAAGTTTCGGGTTTGCCCGCGACTAGGTCGTGCCACCAGATGTCGCGGCCATCCTCGAAGTTGATTTCGTCTTCGCAACGCTGGAAGACAATCACTTCCTCGACCGTAGGGCAGGCGTTGTCGGCCAGGGCGTTGTCCACGTTCTCTTTCAGCGGGATGACCTTGCCACGCCGCCAGGAGCCGTCGGTGCAGATGACGGCGCGTGCGCCGGCGTCGTTGACCCGGTCACGGATGGCGTCGGCGCTGAAGCCGCCAAAGATCACGCTGTGCACGATCCCTAGGCGCGCGCAGGCCAGCATCGCCACCGGCAATTCCGGGATCATCGGCATGTACAGGATTACCCGGTCGCCCTTTTCCAGGCCCAGTTCGCGCAGCCCGTTGGCGAACGCGCAGACCTCGGCCAGCAGCTCCGCGTAGGTGATCGGGCGGGTATCGCCGGGCTCGCCTTCCCAGTGGTAGGCGATGCGATCGCCGTAGCCGGCGTCGATGTGGCGATCAAGGCAGTTGACCGTGATATTCAGCTCACCGTCGACGAACCACTTAGTGAATGGCTCGTTCCACTCGTTCAAGACCGTCCAGGGCCGCGACCATTCGAACTCGTCGCTGACCTCGCGCCAGAACCCTTCCGGGTCTTCCAGGCTGCGCTGATGCAACCCGCGGTACTGTTCCATGCTGCCGATGTGGGCCGCCGCGGAAAATTCGGGGCTCGGCTCGAATACGCGGCCCGCTGCTTGCTCGCCGTTCCGGTCGTCGCTGGCCATGTTCGCCTCCGTGGCGTTTGTCGCCGCCGCGCGCCCGGGATTCCGGTGGCCGGATCGAGGGTGCCGACCGGACGCCTGCGCACGTTGTTCGCGTGCCGGCAGCCCGCGGGACGCCGGCAAATTGTGGTCCAAAACATTCTAGGCACGAGATCAGCCGGGTGTCACCATGGCGTTGACGAGATGGTGAGGGTCGCCGCAAGACCGGGGCGGCCGGTTCTTCCTATAATCATTTTCACGATCGGTGGCGACCAATTGGACAGTTGCTCCACCCGGAACGGAAGGCAAGATGTACCAGCCACAAAAGTCGGACATGTTCACGTTTGGCCTCTGGACTGTCGGCAACCCGGGCCGTGACCCGTTTGGCGATGCCGTGCGCGGGGCGATCTCGCCGGAACGCATGGTCGAGAAGCTCGCCGGGCTGGGCGCCCACGGGGTCAACCTCCATGACAACGACCTGGTCCCCTTCGACGCTACCCCGAGTGAGCGCGACGCGATCGTCGCCTCCTTCAAACAGGCGCTGGACGATCACGGCCTCAAGGTGCCGATGGCCACCACCAACCTCTTCACCCATCCGGTCTTCAAGGAAGGCGCCTTCACCGCCAATGATCCCGAGGTGCGGCAGTTCGCCATCCAGAAGACCATGCGCGCCATCGACCTCGGAGTCGAGCTGGGGGCCGAGACCTACGTGTTCTGGGGCGGTCGCGAGGGTTCCGAGGTCGACGCCGCCAAAGACCTGCCCGGCGGCTACAAGCTGTTCCGCGATGCCTTGAACTTCCTCCTCGGCTACGTCCGCGACCAGGGCTACAACCTGCGCTTCGCACTGGAGGCCAAGCCCAACGAGCCGCGCGGCCACCTGTTCCTGCCGACCACCGGCGCGATGCTGGGATTCATCGAAACTCTCGACCATCCCGAAATGTGCGGCGTCAACCCGGAAGTGGCGCACGAGACGATGGCCGGGCTGAACTTCCCGCATGCGGTCGCCCAGGCCATCGATGCCGGCAAGCTCTTCCACATCGATCTGAACGACCAGGACATGGGCCGCTACGACCAGGATTTCCGCTTCGGCTCGGTTCAAATCAAGAACAATTTCTTCTTGGTGAAGTTGCTGGAGGACAGCGGCTACGCCGGTCCCAAGCACTTCGACGCCCACGCCTACCGCACCGAAGACGAGAACGGCGTGTGGGACTTTGCCTACGGCTGCATGCGCAACTACATGATTCTCAAAGAGAAGGTCCAGCGCTTCAACGACGACGCCGAGATCCAGGGAATCCTGCAGGATCTGAACCCGGCGTCGAGCGGCTGGGACCGCATTTCCGGCGGGTACTCGTCCGATGTGGCGGCGGCGGTTAATTCACAAGAATTTGATGTCGCCGCAATGGCCAGGCGCGGCTATCAGTATGAGAATCTGGACCAGTTGGCCATCGAGATCATCATGGGCGTCCGCTAGGGCTGGCCACCAGGGCCTACCGTCCGAGCGCAGTCTCGCGGCGCGTAGCGGCCGGGTAAGCGCTGGGTGCCGGCGGAAGCTAGGCATCTGCGAAGGCGTAAATGTCAGCGGCGATAGCCGCCGGTCAGACTAATCTTCCTGCTCTTTGTACTCGGCGATCACCGCCGCCTGCAGGTGCTGCGGCACTTCCTCATAGCGGGCGAACACGGATCCAAACGTCCCGCGGCCCTGGGTCATCTGCTTGAGATCGATGGAGTAGCGCTGCGCCTCGGCCAACGGAATCTCGGCCGTGATGATGGTCTCCCCTGCTTCGCCCTGATCGGTCCCGCTGACCCGCCCACGCCGTGAGTTCAGGTCGCCGATCACCGCGCCGGTAAAGGCGTCGGGGACGTGGATGTGGAAGTCGTGAATCGGTTCCAGCAGCGTCGGACGCGCCTCCGGGGCGCCCTCACGGAACGCCAGCGCACCGGCCAGCTGGAAGGCCTGGTCGGACGAATCCACCTGGTGCTCCTTGCCGTCGATCAGACGGATGCGGAACCCGGCGGTGGGGAAGCCCGCCAGGACCCCATCCACGGCCGCGCCGCGCACGCCCTTTTCGACCGCCGGGACAAAGTTGCGAGAGATCGCGCCGCCGCGGATTTCATCTAGGAATTCGATCTCGTCGCCGCTACCCGGCACCGGCTCCAGCACGATCGTGACATCGCCGAACTGCCCGTGCCCGCCCGATTGGCGCTTGAAACGCCCGTGGGCGGTGGTCGTTTTCGTCAAGGTCTCCCTGTAGGGGACCTGCGGCGGGGACACGTCCACCTGGGCGCCGAACTTCTGCTGGATCTTCTCGAGGGCGATGTTCGCGTGCGAGTCGCCCATGCCCCACAGCAGCGTCTCGCCGGTGGCCTGGTCGCGCAGGACCCGCAGGGTCGGATCTTCCTCGGTCATGCGGTGCAGGGCAGTGCCCAGCTTGTCCACGTCCGACTTGGTGCGCGGCGAGATGGCCAGCGCCATGTTGGGCTCCGGGAAGTCGATGCCCGAGACGGCCGATCCGTTCTTGTCGGCCACCAGGGTGTCGCCGGTGAGCGTGTCGGACAGCTTGGCGACGGTGCAGATGTCGCCGGCCACGATGGCCGGAACCTCGGCGTGTTGCCGGCCCACCGGGCAAAGCACGTGCCCGATGCGCTCGTCGGCTCGCTTGCTGATGTTGTGCGCGGACGTGTTGGTCGACAGCTCCCCGGAAAGTACCTTCAGGAACGTCTGGTGCCCCAGCTGCGGGTCTACGATGGTCTTGAAGGCCAGCGCCGATAGCTGGCTGTTGGCGCCTTCCAGCGATTCGGCGGCGTTGGGCAGTAGGTCCACGATGGCGTTCAGGACTTCACCGGAGCCCAGGTTCTCGGTGCTGGACATGCACAGCAGCGGGAACACCGAGCGCTCGCGGATGCCGGTGTGGAGGGCGCCCTTCATCTCCGCCTCGGTAATCTCCTCGTCTTCCAGGTATTTCTCGGTCAGTTCGTCCTCCACGGCCACAACCGCATCCAGCAACTCTTCACGCTGGGCGCTGGCGTCATCCAGCAACTCCGCCGGGCAGTCCACCACTTTGCTCTTGGCATCGGTGAACTCGATGCCCTTCAACCCGAGCAGATCCACGACGCCGGTGAAGCCGGCGCCCGATCCGTAGGGCTGTTGCAGCGCCGCGACCGCGCCGAAGGCCTCGCGCAGGCTCTCGACGACCCCGGCGAACTCGATGTTCTCGCGGTCCATCCGGTTCAGTACGAACATCACCGGCAACTCGGCCTGGCTGGCAAATTTCCATGCCAGTTCGGTACCGACCTCGATCCCCGCTTGGGCGTCGATGACGATCACGGCGGCGTCGGCTACACGGGTGCCGGACAGGATCTCGCCAACGAACTCCGGGTCGCCGGGCACGTCGATCAGGTTGACCTTCGACTTGTTCCACTCGCAGGCCAGGACCGCCAGGCTCAGCGATGTGTGGTGGCTGACTTCCTCTGGTTGGTGGTCAGAGGCCGTGTTGCCATCTTCGATCTTGCCCATCCGGCTGGTGGCGCCGGTGGTGTGCAGCATGGCCTCGGCGACCGAGGATTTCCCGGCGCCCTTCTGCGACAGGAGCACCACGTTGCGAATCCGGTCGGAAGCGTACTGCTGCATACCCGTGAACTCCCTTCGGTCCGCGTGAGCGGTCGGCGATCCGGCCGTTTGGCCCGTCGCCGGGGTATTGAACCCCAGCGCGTGATTTCAGGTTCGGAGATTATAGTCATGTTGCCGGACGAAGGCTCCGGCGCTCGTCGGTGGCGTCCGGCGGGAGATCATCCCCGGCAGGCAGGTTCCGTTTGTCCCGAGAGAAACCGTCCCGACTGGTTGTGAAGTGTGGCTCGTCGCTGCTGATGCATCCGGAGACCGGGGCTAACGATGTGTACATCACCGCCTTGGCCGGCCAGATAGCCCATCTGCTTCGCGACGGGATCCAGGTTGTCCTAGTGGCCTCGGGCGCCATCGCCATGGGGCGTTGCGTGCTCGGCGGGTCCGGCGATGACAGCACCCTGGCGCGGCAGGTGTTGGCCGCCGTCGGCCAGACCCCCTTGATGACTACGTTCGCCGCCCGTTTCGAGAAGTTCGGTCTTAACGTGGCCCAGGCGCTGCTTTCGCGCGGATCGTTGAATCAGCGCGACGGCTACCTCAACGCCCGCAACACCCTGATGGAACTCATGGAGTGCGGCATCCTGCCGATCGTCAACGAAAACGATGTCGTGGCCACCGAGGAACTCCAGATCGGCGACAACGACAGCCTGGCGGCGCTGGTTGCCAACCTGGTCGATGCCGATCTGCTGGTGATGCTCACCGATGTCGACGGCTACTTGGCCGCCGATGACGAGGGTCGGGCCACGGTAGTGCCTTCGGTCCAACAGATTACGCCGGAGATGATCGCCGCGGCCGGCGGCGCCGGCTCGGCCGCCGGCACCGGCGGCATGCGCACCAAGCTCGAGGCCGCCGGCCTGGCCACGTCCCACGGGGCCACCGTGGTGGTCGGGCCGGGAAGGCTGGAGCGCGGCCTCACTCGCATCGTGGCCGGCGAAGCGATCGGGACCACATTCGTCGCCACCGGCGATCGCCGCGAGAGCCGCAAACGCTGGATGCTGACTGATCTCGCGCTGCGCGGCCGGGTTATGGTCGATGCCGGTGCGGCCGACGCGCTGGTGCGCGCGGGACGCAGTCTGCTGCCGGCGGGGATCGTAGAGCAGGCGGGCGAATTCGGGCGCGGCGATCTTGTGGCCGTTGTCGGGCCCGACGGGGCGGTGGTCGCCCACGGCCTCACGAACTACGCCGCGACCGACCTGCAGCGCATCGCCGGCCAGGATTCCCGGCAGATCGCGGCCATACTAGGTTTCGAGTACGGGGCCGAGATCATCCACCGAAATAACCTTGTGTTGATTGGAACTTCGGTAACATCGTGATCTGGCTTGGATACCCTTGGATTGCGAGCAACCGGTGAGCGCCGCCAAAGCCCCGGCAACATCCGAAACTGAAATCGTCCGCAAAGCACGGGCGGCGAAGATCGCTTCGCGCCCGCTTTCGGTCATGCCGACGGCGGCCAAGAACGCCGCCCTGGCGGCGATGGCGGACGCGTTGCGGAAGAACATCTCTGCCATCCTCAGCTCCAACGCCGAAGACATTGCCGCCGCCTGCGAAAACAGTATGGAAGCGGCGATGGTCGATCGCCTGGCGCTGGACGAAGCCCGAGTCGAGGGCATCGCGTCGGCGCTCGAAGACCTGGTGGCGCTCCCCGATCCCATCGGTGAGACCATCGCGGCCGGCTACGTGGAAAGCGGGCTCGAAGTGGCCCGTCGCCGGGTGCCGCTGGGACTTGTCGGCATTATTTACGAGTCCCGCCCCAACGTCACCGTGGACATCGCCGGTATCTGCCTGAAGTCGGGCAACGCGGTGCTGCTGCGCGGCGGCAGCGAGGCCCTACACAGCAACCGCGCCCTGCGCGACATCGTCTACGCCGCTTCGCTGACCGCCGGAATGCCCAAGGACTGGCTCTGTCTTGTGGAGAACACCGATCGCTCCCTGGTCGGCGAAATGCTGCGCCTGAAGGAATACCTGGATGTCATCGTGCCCCGCGGCGGCGGCGGCCTAGTGTCCTTTGTGGCTGAGAACGCCACCGTACCTATTCTCGAAACCGGCTTCGGCGTCTGCCACACCTACGTGCACGTCGCCGCCGACCTGGACAAGGCCGCCGATATCGTCTTCAACGCCAAGGTCCGCCGTCCTTCGATCTGCAACGCGCTCGACTCGTTGTTGGTTGACCGTGAAGTGGCCGGCCGGTTTCTTCCCCGGGTAGCGGCGCGCCTGGTCGAGGCGGGAGTGGAGATTCGGGCCACCGAAGATGCCGCGAGCGCCATCGGCGACGCGGCCGCGACAATGCCAGCGACGGCCGAGGATTTCGATACCGAGTTCCTGGCGCTGCGTATGGCGGTCAGCCTGGTCGACGGATTGGACGCGGCGCTGGCTCACATCGAGAGCCACGGGTCCGGGCACTCGGAGGCGATCGTCACCGAGGAACAGGCCGTCGCGCGGCGTTTCCTCAACGAAGTTGATGCCGGGGCTGTCTTCTTGAACGCATCAACGCAGTTCACCGACGGCGGCGAGTTCGGCCTGGGCGCGGAAATCGGCATCAGCACCCAGAAGCTGCACGCCCGCGGCCCCATGGGCATCTGCGAGATGACTACCTACAAATGGGTGGTCGTCGGCGACGGCCACACGCGACCTTAGTGGTATGGGCGAACCCGACTCCGACGGTGGCCTGACCGTTGCCGATCTGCGCGAGGATCCGTTCATCCAGAGCCTCCTCACCAGCGCCAACGCCAACCTGGACGCCGCCGGCTATACCGAGCACGGGCAGCGCCATGCCGACCGGGTCTCGGATTTGGCGACGCGAATCCTGACGGAGCTCGGGTATGCGGAGAGAACCTGCGAGCTAGGCGGCGTGGCCGCCTACCTGCATGATGTCGGCAACGTCATCGCCCGCGACCGCCACCACATCTCCAGCGCCTTTCTCGCCTATGACCACCTCCGCGGGTTGGGCATGAGGGTGGAAGAACTCACCCCGGTGCTCAGTGCCATCGGCAACCACGAGGAGTCGATCGGGGTACCGGTGGGCGCGGTGGCGGCCGCCGTGATCATTGCCGACAAATCCGACGTCCACCGTAGTCGCGTCCAGAACGAGGACCGCGCCAGTTTCGACATCCACGATCGCGTCAACTGGTCGGCGGTGGCGTCCGATCTGCAGGTCGATCGCGAGGATCGGGTTATCACCCTGGGAATCTCCATCGACACGGCGGTATCGACGGTGATGGAGTACTTCGAGATCTTTCTCAGTCGCATGGTGATGTGTCGGACGGCTGCTGAGAAACTCGGGTGCCGTTTCGAACTGCTCATCAACGGCCAGCGCCTCAGCTAGTCGCAAATTCGGGCCAGTCGGCGGGAATGTAGGTTTCTTGACATGGCCTCGGTGCTACCATCCGTTTAGATGGTTCCGGGAGCGTTTGCGCCCCGGGTGCGCCGGCGCTCCAGGGGGTCCCGGGCCGGGTTCCGGCACCGCAGATTGGAAGTCTTAACCAGTGATGAACGCCGTCCTACGACCCACTGGAGCCCGCTAGCGATGGCCCCGCGCTCGCGTCGGGCATTTCTGGGTGCCGCGGCGCTGGCCGGCGGCTTCGCCGTCGGTGGCGGCGGCGCCTTCATGATCCGGATGGGCATGCGCCACAGTGGTCGCTTCCTGCCGGGGACGATGGTGGAGGGCGTTGACGTTTCCGACCTCACCCCCGACGAGGCGGCCGACATGTTCGCGCTGCGCTGGCGGGATTACCTGGAGAACCCGGTTGTTTTCAAAACGCCGGACCGCGACTGGCGACCCACGGCGGCCGATATCGGCATCTCAATCGACTACCTGACCCCGTTGCGGAAGGCCTATGTGTGGGGGCGTAGCGGGGGCATATTCCAACGGACCCGCGAACAAACCCAGGCCGTCGCCTCACCGCGCAACTGGCCCATCGAATTCGGTTTCGAACGCGAAAAGCTACGGGCATACCTGCGCTCGGTCGCCTCGATGTATTTCCAGCCCTTCAATGACGCGGATGTTACCGTGACCGACGGCGGCATCCAATTCCGCGAGGCTCGCTCCGGGGTCGAACTGGACTGGGAATCGGCGCTGGCGCTGGTTCGTGAGCCGGGGCCTTCGGCCGGTGTCCAGCAGATCGAGGTATCCCTGCTGCAGACCACGCCGACCTATCCCACCAGCGCCGCCCGGCAACTCGTGTACGACACCGAGCGACTCGTCGACACCCCGCTGGTGCTGCAGTTTGAAGGAGCGGGCTGGTTGATTCCCCAGGAGCAACTGCGGGCGGCGATCACCATCGACAATTCAGGAGATACCCCCGTCGCCACACTCGATCGCAACCAGCTGCAGCCGCTCTTCGATGAAATCGACGACACGCTGGGCTTTCAGCCGATCCACGGCCAGCTCAACTACGATCCCGAGAGCCAGCGGGTCACCGAGTTCCAATCTTGGTCCGACGGCCGTGGCTTGGATCACCGCTCACTTTTCGACCGCGTTCTCGTCGCCGCTCGCTCGGGCCCGCCGACAGTGGACATTCCGATAGTCGGTCGCCCCGCGGAACGCTCCACGCCGGATGCCGCCGACCTGGGCATCATCTCGAGGCTCTCCGTCGGCGAATCGATGTTCATCAATTCGCCAAACTACCGCATTCACAACATCGATGCCGGTTCCGGCCTGCTGCACGGCTCGGTAGTGATGCTCGGCGAGGTCTTCTCCTTCAACGACTACCTGGGGCCGATCGAGTACGACCGCGGCTTTATCGACGGGCTCGTGATCGTCGAAGACTCCACCGAAGACGCCATCGGCGGCGGTATCTGCCAGGTATCTACGACGATGTTTCGCGCGGCGTTCTGGGCCGGCCTGCCAATCCTGGAGCGTCACCGACACCTGTATCGCGTCCGCTATTACGAACAGGGCGGCAACCCGATCGGGTTCGACGCCTCGATCTGGCAGCCGACGCTGGACCTGCGGTTCATGAACGACACCGAGGGCGCGATTATGGTGCGGACGCTCTTCGACCGGCGCCGCCAGACGCTGAAATTCGAAATCTGGGGAACGCCCACAAACCGCCAGGTGGAGATTTCCGACCACCAGCTTTCCAACTGGGTCGATTCCCCACCGGACCAGTGGGTCGTCGATGCCGAAAAGGATCCCGAATTCAAGGAGCAGACGGAGTGGGCGGTTGAAGGGGTGTTCGCCTCGCTACAACGGCGGGTGTCAGTCGACGGCGAGACGCACCTCGAAGATACCTTCGGTTCCAGCTTTACGGCCTGGCCGAATCGCTACACGGTGAGCCCCGACGTCGCTGAGAAGGAGGCCCCGGAGGCCTACGCCGAGTGGCTGGCCGGGGACGCGGCCGAAGAGGGAGACGGCGCCACCCCGGAAGTCCCGGCGGACGGCGAATCCGACTAGCGGCGCTTTCGGCGGCCGTGGTGGGCTACCTCGACCTGGACACGTTGACGAGGCTGTCCATGCACTAAAATCGACCCTGTCGAGCGGGGCGTGGCGCAGTCTGGTTAGCGCGCGTGCTTTGGGAGCACGAGGTCCGGGGTTCGAATCCCCGCGCCCCGACCACCGACTACGTTCGTGGGCGGGCGTCCACGCAGGCGAAACCCGGCCTGCTTCCACAGGCGCGACTGGGAAATCTAGCCGCTGAACCGCGAGAGTAGATCGAAGATGGCGTCGGTCCCGAACTCCACCGCCGCCGCCGGAATCCGCTCGTCGGCGGCGTGAATGTAGACCGTGAAATCGAAGTCCGCCGGCAGGGTCATCGGCAGATAGCCGTAAGTCTGCACGCCCAGGCGCTCGAAGAAGCGGCCGTCCGTGGCGCCGGCCATTATCAGTGGCATCGGATGGCCTTCTGGATCGGCTTCGCGGAGCACGTCGGCGAGGTTCTTGAACAACCCCATGTCCGGCTCCGGGCGTCCCGGCGGGTCGTGCTGCAGCACCTCGATCTCGGCCAGATCGCCCAGCAACCCGGTCAATTCGGCCGCCAGTTCCGCGGGGCCGTAGCCCGGCAAAGTCCGGCCGTCGAGGTCAATCGTGACCTCGCTAGGCACGACGTTGATCTTACCGCCGCCGCCGATGACGGTCGCGTTCACAGTGTTGTGCAGCAACGGCTCGTAAATGCGTCCCGACACGCCCATGGCGTCCAGCGTCGCGTCCACGCTCGATGGGTCCAGCAGGCCGCGCAGCACCGCGCCGTCCACATCCGGCAACCCCCCGGCCATGCCTTCCACCATCGCCGCCGTCGCCGCCGGAACGTGCGCCGGCAGCCGGTTCTGGTCCAGTAGTTCCAGAACCCGGGCCACCTTCGCCATCGTGCCGCCGCGCATCGGCATCGCCCCGTGGCCACCGGGGCCGTGCACGTGCAGTCGCAGCCAGGCGATGACCTTCTCGGCGATCATGATCGGATAGAACCGCGCGCCGCCCGTCTCCAGGGAGAAGCCACCGAACTCGCCGATGGCATAGCGGACGCCTTCGAAGACCTCGGGGTGCTCCTCCACCATGAAGAGCGCCCCGGCCTCGCCGCCGACTTCTTCGTCGACCAGCGCCATGAAGATCACGTCCCCCGGTAGCTCGACACCTTCCGCCCGGGCGCGCAGGAAGGCCGCCAGCATCATCGCCACGCCGCCCTTCATGTCCAGCGATCCCCGCCCCCACACCCAACCGTCCACCAGGTCGCCGCCGAACGGCGGGTGTTGCCAGTCCTGTCCGGCCGTCGTCACCACGTCCACGTGCCCGTACAGCAGCAGCGGCGCGGCGTCGCCGCCTTCTAGCCGCGCGACCAGGTTCGGGCGATCCAGGTCTTTGGCGTACAGGCTCGATTCGATTCCGTAGGCGGCCAGCGTCGCGGCGATGAACTCGATGCAGGCCTGCTCATTGCCTGGCGGGTTGGTGGTATCGAAACGCAGCAACTCTTGCAGCAGTTCCACCGGCCGCGCGTGCAGGCCGTTACCCTGGCTCGAACTCATCGGCCGCTCCTCTCGACGCGCTTGGCCGACGGTGGCCGGCTCCCGTTCTCCAAGCCGCGAACTAGCGCCATGCGCTGCCCCAGGCGGCGGTGTGGTGATGGCTGCGTATCAACCAGTCCCGCAGCACATTCAGCATCTCCTGCCTGCGCTCCTGCTGGGTGGGATCGTCCCAGAGGTTGTTCACCTCGTCGGGATCGTCCCGCATGTCGAAGAGCTGGCCGTATTCCTCGCCGACGAAGTGCACGAGTTTCCAGTCTTCGCCCCGCACCATCGTCATGAAGTCGGTCTCCAGGCCTTGGCTGTCCTCGCGGGCGTGCTCGGCGAACACGTAGTCGCGGCCGTTGCCGGCCTGTCCTTCCAGGGCCGGCAGCATCGAGCGCGCTTCGAACGCGGCTGGCACTTCGACGCCGGCTAGCTCCAGGATCGTCGGTCCCAGGTCCATCCACTGGTACAGCTCGTCAACGGTCCGCCCGACGTCAAAGCGACCCGGCGCCCAGACAATCGTCGGCACTCGGGTGATGGTGTCGTACATGGTCCACTTCTGGGTCTGGCCGTGGTCGGTGAGGGCGTCGCCGTGGTCCGAAGTGAAGATGACGACCGCGTTCTCCAGGTAGCCCCTTGCCTCAAGGGTTTCGAGAATTTCGCCTATCTTGTCATCGATCATCGTCACGTTGGCCAGGTAGTAGGCGCGCTGCTTGTGGCGTTGCTCCGGCGTCGGGTCCAGCAGATGCACGACCGAATCATGATCGACCTCGGCGCAGTGCTCGCGCATGTTCTTGAAGACATCCGGCAAGCTCTCGATTTCCTCGGGAGTCACATCCAGCAGCGGCAGTTCCTTGTCCATGTAGCGGTCGGCGTATTCCTCCAGGGGGTCGTAGGGCGGGTGCGGCCCCGGGAACCCGATTTCCAGGAACAGCGGCTCGGTCTGTGGGTAGGTGTCGAGCCACCACAGGGCGGTGTCTCCGACAAAGTTGTCCGGGTGCAGGTGATCCGGCGCGGTCCAGTGGAAGCTCCCCATGGCCTCGTCGTAGTCCTCCCGCTGGCGGTAGATCTCGCGTTGTGGCTTGACTACCCCATGGGCGCCCAGCGCTCGGTCCCAGGTGTCGAAGTACCAGCGTCCCTGCAGGTAGCGATCCTTGTTCTCCACCACGTAGCGCTCGTGGAACCCGGCCGGCGCCTCAAAAGGCGTGGTGTGCATCTTGCCGATATTCACGCAGTGGTAGCCGGAATCCGACAGGCGCTCGACCCAGGTGCGCGACCAGGCATCGCCGTTCTTGAAGATGCGGGTCGTGTGCGGGTAATAGCCGGTGAACAGGCTGGCCCGGGCCGGCGCGCAGGACGGTGCGGTGATGTAGCACTGGTTGAAGCTGACCCCCTCGTTGACCAGTCGGTCCAGGTTGGGAGTCTCCATGTACGGGAAGCCGAGGGCGTTGATGGTGTCAAAGCGCTGCTGGTCGGTAATGATGAAAATGATGTTAGGGCGATCGTCGGGCATGCTTCCCCTGTCTGCTGTTTCGGGTCCGCCGGCGGCGGCCGGTGGGAGTGCTTGGGAGTTTGTCAGGATAGCGATTTGCCCGGCCCGACGCTCGGCCGGCGGTTGGCCGGATGGGCGCGGCTCGCTAGAGTCACGGTCGGCGCCGGAGCGGTGTCTGACACGCACTCGGGACCGAGATTCGATCGACTACAGAACCGCCCCAACCTCCACCGCGAACGCCATGGGCGTAGCCGGAATCCGCCGGCTCGGGGTGGCCGTGGTCCTGGGCACGAGCGTCGGCCTGAATATGTTCACCTCGGCCATCGTGAACCTAGCCCTGCCGACGCTGGCGAATGAATTCCGGGTCGATATCACAACCATCCAGTGGGTCATCCTGGCCTACTTTGTCACCATCTCCAGCTTGCATCTGCCCATGGGCCGCCTGGGCGATCGTTTCGGCCGCCGGCGGATGTTCCTGATCGGCAGCGCGGTTTTCGCCGCTGGCGCAGTCCTGTCCGGTTTCGCCGATAGCCTCTGGTCGCTGGTGGCCATGCGGGTCGTGCAGGGCATTGGCGGCGGCGTCATGCAGGCGATCGGCCCGCCGCTGCTGGTCAGCGTGTTTCCGGATGCCGAGCGCGGCCGCGCCACCGGAATCATCGGCATGATGATCGCCGTGGGCCTGCTGGCCGGTCCGGCGGTCGGCGGCCTGCTGATCGACACGTTCGGCTGGCAGGCGATCTTCTTCGCCAACGCCCCCCTGGCCGGCCTGGTGCTCGTCGCCGGCTGGTTCGTGCTCCGCGAGCCGACCGGAACGCGCGATCGCTCATTCGACCTCGGTGGCGCGGTGCTTGCGGCCGCCTGGATCGCTCCGTTGGTCTTCTTCCTGAATCGCGGGCTCCGCGACGGGTGGCTGTCCGCCCCGGCACTGCTGGCGGCCGTTCTGTCCGCCGGGGTAATGCTCACATTCGTGCTCCACCAGCGTCGTCGGCCGCTGCCGCTGTTGGACCTGGAGGTCTTTCGCAATCCCGGGTTTCGAATCGCCGTGCTCACCTCGTACCTCGGCTATGGCGCCTACACCAGCGTGATGTTGCTGGCGCCGTTCTTGCTGCAGAACGGGCTGGGGTTTTCGGTGGCGTGCGTCGGACTGCTGGCGGCAATCGTTCCGGCGGTCGGTGGGGTGTTCTCGATTCCGGCCGGCGAACTCACCGATCGATTCGGCCACCGCTGGCCGCGCGCCGCCGGGCTGGCGCTGATAGCCGCTGGCACGCTGTCGCTGGCCGCCGCTGGCACCGACTGGGGCCTGGCAGACGTAATTCCGCGATTGGCGATAGTCGGCGTCGGGCAGGGGTTTCTGGTGGGACCGAACACCAGCGCCATGCTTGGCGCGCTACCGACCAACGTCGGGATTGCCGGTGGGCTGCTGGCTTCCTCGCGCACCCTCGCGCTGGCGACCGGCCAGGCGCTCTGGGGAGGGCTGTTTGCTGTCGTGGTGACCGCCGGCGCCGGCGTCGCAGCGGCGCTGGACGCCGCTCCGGCGGACATGCTGCCCGGTTTCCGGGTGGCCTTTCAGGGGGCTGCCGCCGTGGCGACCATCGCCGCGGTCATCGCCGCGCGCGATCACCACCGGCGCGCGACCCGACCCTAGTCCCCGAGCGCTTCGCCTGATCGACCGCGGGCCGCCGTGGCGGGGCGGGTAGACTCGTCCGCCGGCTTGTCTTCGGAGTGGCGCGGTGCCACCATCTGGCCGAGTCCGACGTAGTGCCGGGGGTAGCCAAATGACCGAAATCTTCTCTGGTCGAATTGATATCGTTGCGGACGGGCAGACGTTTGCTGAGGGCCCGTCCATGGACGCCGCCGGCTATCTCTACTTCTCGGACACCCGGGCCGGCAAGCTCTTGCGGGTCAACGACGACGGCGTGACGCGCCTGTTCGCCGAACTCGAGGGCCCCAACGGTACGGCGTTCCACTGGAACGGCGACATCTACGTGGCCGATCCCGGCGGCGAGCGCGTGGCCCGGGTGACACCGGGCGGTGGGATCTACACGGTCGCAACCACCTGTGACGGCGAGCCGTTCGAAGGCACCCCCAACGACATCACTTTTCACCCCTCGGGTGCCATCTACTTCACCGCTCCGCAAGACCCGGTCGAAGATGGCCATCGAGGGCCGGTCTATCGGATCGATCCCACCGGCGAGGTGACGAAGGTCATCGAAGGACTCCAGTACCCCAACGGCGTGAACGTGGACGCTGACGGCTCCCACCTGTACGTGGCTGAGAGCTATGCCGGCGAGATCAAGATCGGCGATATCCAGCCCGATGGCTCGATCACTGACCTGCGCACCTTCGCCAACGTCGCGGACGACGGCGTGGACATCGTCAACGGGGCCGACGGGATGTGCTTTGACGCCGAGGGCAATCTCTACGCGGCCAACTTCCGCGCCGCCAAGGTGCTGCGGGTCAACCCGGCGGGTCAGATCGACCTCGAGATACGGGTCGAAGGGCCGATGGTCACTAATTGCTGTTTCGGTGGTCCGGACTTCGATCAACTGTACAGAACGGAAGGTACCCTGGGCCGCGTCTACCGGGCCGATCTGGGCATCAAAGGACTCGCGCTTTTCGGCCCGTAGCTGCTGGCCTGGCCAGAGCGCTTTTCCGTAGCAGAAATCGAAGCCCCGGGATTCTTGGTTCCGGCGGGCTGCACCGATATGCTTCCCGAACGATACCAACCAGAAAGGGCCGCTCTCGGCCCGATAGCGCGGCTCGCCACCTGAATCCTGGGCCGCATTTGAGGAATTAACTTGAGCTACCTCCCCCTGATCGGCCTGACCCTCGGCGACCCCACCGGCGTCGGACCCGAAGTCGCCGCCAAGGCGCTGACCCATCGCGAAATCTACGAGAAATGCCGCCCCCTGGCCATCGGTAGTTCGTCGGCCCTGCGGCGCATCATCGATATCTGCGGACTCGACCAGCAGGTCCGCAACGTCGACAGCGTCGAAGAGGCGGATTTCGAGTTTGGGGTCATCGATGTGTTGGATCCGTGGGGCGTAGATCACTCGGACCTGATCTTCAAAGAGCCAACCGCCGAGGGCGGTGCCGCGGCGGCGGCGGCGGTCATCGAAGCGGTAAAGCTGGCCTACGCTGGCAAGATCGACGGCCTCGCCACCGCACCCCTGCACAAAGTCGCCATGAAGATGGCCGGGTTCGAGTATCCCGGGCACACCGAGATCGTGGGGGAGTTCAGCGAATCGCCCGACCCGCGGATGATGCTAGTCGCCGGCAAGCTACGGGTAATTCACGTGTCAACACACGTCAGCCTGCGTGATGCCGTGGACTTGGTGAAGACCCCGCGCATCCTGGAGGCCATCGAGATCCTGCACCAGGCGCTGCGGGACTTGGGCATTGAAGAGCCGACCATCGCCGTCGCCGGATTGAACCCGCATGCCGAGGTGGGTGATCACTTCGGCCCAGAAGACAGCCACGAAGTCGCTCCGGCGGTCGAGCAGGCCTGCGCAAAGGGGATCGACGCCCTGGGCCCGTTGCCGCCTGACACGGTGTTCTCGCGCGCCGCCGGCGGCGAGTACGACGGTGTTGTCGCCATGTACCACGACCAGGGGCACATCCCGGTGAAGATGCTTGGTATCCACGAGGGAGTCAACGTCACCCTGAACACCAACGTCATCCGGGCCTCGGTGGACCACGGCACCGCCTACGGGCGGGCCGGCGACAACCGCGCTGACGAAACCAGTATGCGTCTCTCGATGCTGGTCGCCATCGACATGATCAACGCGCGTCGCGCCCGCGTGGCCGCCGCCGGCTAGTCGCCGTCGTCGAAGGAGCTCACCAGGGCGCCGTCGCAGTCATAGAGTTTGGCATCGTCGTCTTCGGCATTGTTCCACATATTCCGGCCCGTCTAGGTGATCTGGCCGCCGGTGTCCGGTCCGCCATCGGCCCCGGAGAGAACGCGGACGCTCCCGTCCAGGAAGAGCCCGTCCGGGAAGTCGAAGCGCTGCGCCCCGCGCACGCTGACCAGGTACCAGCCGGTCAGGTCGCCGGCCCCGCTAATGGTCACGGCCTCCGGTGGGCCGCGCTTGTCCAGGTCGGTGATCCGGGCGGCAGCGTCGTCGCAATTTTCCGACTCGACGGGAGCGACCTTGACGGGCGTCGGTGAGGTGGTCGGCGTTGTGGTTGGGATTGGAGTTGGCGGCTCCGGGGTAGAAGTGATGGTCGGGACCCGGGTTGGAGGTGGTGTTGGCGAAGAGATTGGTAGT
>JASLPR010000025.1 GCA_030744875.1 Chloroflexota bacterium | reverse complement strand
CCCGGCGCGGCCGCGGCGTCGCCTCCGGCCTCTGGCGCAACGGCGGCGGGCTCTCCTCGGCCCAGGGCCGACTGAACCCCGACGGCACCGTCACCCTGCTCGAAGGCTCCGTCGACCTCAGCGGCACCCGGACGTCGGTGGCCATGCAGATGGCCGAGACCCTGGGCATTCCCGCCGCCGCCATCAACCCGATCGTCCCCGACACCGACGCCATCGGCCAGACGGGTGTCACCGGCGGCAGCCGCACCACCTTCGCCACCGGCTGGGCCGCCCACGAGACGGCCGGCGACATGCTGCGCCAGATGCGCGCCGGGCTGGCCCGGCTCTGGAACGTGGACGCCGTCGAATTCGACTCCGGTTCCTTCTTCGCCGGTGACCGCCGCGCCGACTTCAGGGAAGCCGCCGGCATGCTGGCCGCGGCGGAAATCCTGGTCACCGGTCGGGCCAGCCCGACCCACGGCGGAATCGGCTCGGCGACTACGGTCCACCTGGTGGACGTCGAAGTCGACACCGAGACCGGCAAGATCGAGATACTGCGCTACACCGCCGCCCAGGACGCCGGCAAGGCCGTGCATCCGGAGATCGTCGAGGGCCAGATCCAGGGCGGCGCCGTGCAGGGGATCGGCTGGGCCCTCAACGAGGAGTACTGGTACGACGACGAGGGCCACCTGCAGAACGCCAGTCTGCTCGACTACCGCATGCCCACCGCCACCGACCTGCCGATGATCGAGGCGATCATCGTCGAGGTGCCGAATCCGGGCCATCCCTACGGAGTGCGCGGAGTCGGCGAAATGCCGATCGTGTCCCCGCCGGCGGCCATCGCCAACGCGGTCTTCGACGCCACCGGCGCGCGGCTGCGCGAGTTGCCGATGTCCCCGGCGCGAATCGTTGTCGCTCTGCAGGACGGCCCCTCCAGCGGGGAACACCCCTAGGCCCCGCAGGTCGCCGCCGGAGGCGAAACAGCTATGATCCGCCAGACCGCACCGGGGTGGCGCCGCGGGAATAAACTAACCGACCAGGCCCGCCGCTGGCGAGTGCGGCTGGAGCCACGCCAATGAGCAACGCGGACATCGCAACGCGGCCGGATTCCAAACCGCCGCCTCGTGTCCAACGGCTCCTGCCCGCCGCCATTGGCCTGGCCCTCCTGATCGCCGCCCTTCTCCTGATCCTACAAGTCCATTGGACCCACCGTTTCGGCGACATCGCCGGCACCGAAACCTTCGTCGTCGGCCCCATCGACCCGGGCAGCGCCGTCGAGCAATCCTTCGTCAACCCCACCGACTTTCTCAGCGGGTTCACCGTCGCCGTGCGCAACAAGCAAGCCGACACCGAACCGAAGGCCCTGGTGTTCCGGCTGCGGCACGCGTCCGGCGATCTCCTCCGCGAAGGCCGCGTCGCGTTCGTCCCGGACCGGGCCACCACCACCTCCTTGGTCGACTGGACCTTTCCGACCGTACGCGGACTCAAGGGGCAGAATCTCGACGTCCAGATCAGCCTCGACCGGTCGGCCACGATCCCCATCGAGTTCCCGGTCTCGCAGGCCGACCCGATCCGCGGGACCCTGCGCACCAACGGCATCCCGACCGACCAGCACATCGACCTCCTCCTCGCGCCGCTGCGCGCGGCCTCCGGATTCGGCATCCTGCGCGTCGTGCTCCGCGATTCCCTGCCCCTGCTGACCCTGGTGTTCATCGCCCCGGCGCTCTGGATCGCCGCCCTTCTCGCCATCATCCGCTACGTCCCCGGGGCCGCCGCCGTCCGCATCCGCGGCCTGATGATCGGCAGCACAATCCCGGTAGTCTCCGGGTTGACCGCCCTGACCGTCGCCGCCATCCTCGCCTTCTTCGCCGGCGGGCCCGCCCCCGAACGCCGGCCCCTCTTCTGGGCTCTCTGCCTGCTCGGTGGCCTCCCCGCCACCGCCGTCCCGGGCTACCGGCTCGTCCCGACCCTGCGCGGGACCCGGCCCGTCCACGCCACCCTCCGCACCGCCGGCGCCCTCGCCCGGCCCTGGCGCGGGCTCGAACGCCAGACCCTTGGCCGCCTGTCGGCGCTAGCCGCTGGACCGACCCGGTTGCTGCTGCGCCTGGCCGTGCTCGGAGCGCTGGTGATCGCCGTCCAGATTCGGCTCGTCGGCGTCTATCAGGACGATCACTTCCGGGAGAAATCGGATCTGGACGAATACTCGGCCGCCGGCTTCGATGCGCTCTATTTCGGCGACAGCTCCGTCTTCTACACCACCGACGCCGATGCCGACAAGCGCTCGACTGCCGCGATGCTCGACGCCCTCCTGCCGGACAAGACGGTCGTGCCCGTCGCCCAGGTCGCCTACCACCCGGGCATCTATCTCGACTTCATCCGTTACCTGGACCGCCGCGGCGAGTTGCCCGAAACCGTCATCGTGCCCCTCCACGTCGGCGTCTTCTACGAGTCACTGCTGCTCGGCACGCCTTACGACCGCCAGCGAATCGTGCTGCGCTTCGCCGGCACCCCCCTGGAGGTCTTCACCCGCGCCTGGCTGATCTTCAGCAACTTCGAAGACAGCCTCGATCACACCCGCGAATACGTCGAGAATTCGCCGGGCACGACCGAGTACGACCCGATTCGGGCCGACAATCCGCGCCTACGGCAGGCGATCGAGCTGGCCGAATTGCTCGTCGCCCGTGGCGTCCGGCCCATCTTCTACCTCACCCCGCTCAACATCGCCCCCGACAACCGGGACCTCAGCGGCAAACCGCACCGGATAACCGCCGCCAACACCGCGTTCATCAAGGGCGAAGTCGAGGCCACCGGGGCCACCGTTGTCGATCTCGTCGATGACCTCGGGCCGGGGCATTTCTCGTCTTCACCGGACGAATTCTTGTACGGCCATATGGATGAAGGCGGGCGCGGCTACGTCGCCGAGCGCCTCGCCGCCACCATCCGCGCCAGCGGCCCGCCGCAATGATCGCCCTGCCTGACCAAAGGACTCCCGGCGCTTGAGCTTCAATTCCATCGATTTCCTCCTTTTCTTCCCCGCCGTCGCGCTCCTCTACTACCTCCTGCCGGCGCGCTTCCGCTGGCTGCTGCTGCTGGCCGCCAGTTACTACTTCTACGCCGCCTGGCAGCCGGCCTATGCCCTGCTGATCGGCACCGCCACCCTGGTCAGCTACGCCGCCGCCCTGCTCACCGCCTGCGCCACCGGCCGCGCCAGTCGCATCGCGCCCATCGCCGTCGCCGCCGCCGTGATCCTGGGCACGCTGGCCATCTTCAAGTACTACGGCTTCTTCATGGACGCCCTGGCCGATTTGCTCGATCCGCTCGGCATCACCGTCATCGCGCGGCGTTTCGACCTCCTTCTGCCGGTCGGCATTTCCTTCTACACCTTTCAGACCCTCGGCTACCTCTTCGACGTCTACCGCGGCCAGAAGACCGCCGAAACGCACCTGGGGCGTTTCGCCCTCTTCGTCAGCTTCTTCCCGCAACTGGTGGCCGGGCCGATCGAGACCGCCTCCCATCTGATGCCGCAGCTCGCCCGCAAACAGAACTTCGATACCGACCGCATCGTCGCCGGTCTGCGCCGCGTCCTCTGGGGCATGTTCAAGAAGGTCGTCATCGCCGACAGCCTGGCGGTGGTCGTGGAGCACATTTACGCCCTCGGCGACCGGCCGGCCACCGAGTTCGAAGGCCCGCTGCTCATCATCGGCACCGTGCTGTTCGCATTCCAGATCTACGCCGATTTCTCCGGCTACTCGGACATCGCCATCGGCGCCGCCCGCGTCCTCGGAATCGACCTGGTCGAGAATTTCCGGTTCCCCTACCACGCCGGCTCTATCGTCGACTTCTGGCGCCGTTGGCACATGTCGCTCTACCGCTGGTTCCGCGAGTACGTCTACTTCCCGTTCGGGGGAAGCCGCGTCGGCGCTCTGCGTCGCTACCTGAACATCATGATCGTCTTCCTGGTCAGCGGGCTGTGGCACGGCGCCGCCTGGAACTTCGTCGTCTGGGGCGGCATCCACGGCCTCTACCTGATCGGCGCGGATATCCTGCGCCGCGGCCGCTCGCGGGTGACGGAGCGCGGCCCGTTCGCGCCCGAGCCCGGCGACCCGGGGTTGCGTTGGTCCGCGCTGATCGGAGTCCCGGTGACTTTCATCCTGGTGGGCTTCGCCTGGATCTTCTTCCGCGCCGACGACCTGGGCCAGGCGATGGAGATCATCGGCCGCCTGCCGGACGGGTGGGACTTCACCCTGCAACCCGGACTCGACGACCGTCTCAGCGCGCTCCTGCAGGCAAACGACACTGCCTACTGGCGCCTCGCGCCGGCGCTGCTGCTGCTGATCGAGCCGCTGGGCTTCGGCCTGGGGCGGCTAGTCGCCCGCCGCCACCCGATCTTCACTCCCATCCGTTGGGCCTACTACGCAGCGCTCCTCATGGGCGTCCTCAACATGGGTGCGATCGAAGAGATCCCGTTCGTGTACTTTCAGTTCTGAGGCGCTCGCGGCAAGTCACCGCGAGCAATCCACGAGACTACGCGATACGAAGGGACCCGGAGGCATGGCCCTACTGCACATCCCGTCGGCGCTGCGCGAACTCACCGACGGCCAGTCGCGCATCGAGATCGACGCCGCCACTGCCGGCGAAGCGCTGGATCTCCTAGAAGCCCGCCACCCGGGCATCAAGGCCCGACTCCTCGACGGCGGGCGGCTCCGCCCCGGCCTGGCGCTCTACCTGGACGGCACCGAAGCCGCCTCTGGCCTGCGCACCCGGCTCACCGCCACCAGCCGGCTCCACTTTCTCGCCGCCCAGTCCGGGGGCTAGCCGCTCCTCCCGACCGGCGCGCCACCGCGCAAACTCTGGCATCATCGCGGCCACCGGACCGGCCGGGAAGACCCCGCCGCAAGAAGGAGAATCGATGCCGCGCCCCAACTTCCTCTGGATCTGCACCAACGGGCAACGCCCGGACACCCTTGGCTGCTACGGCAACGAACTGGTCGACACCCCGCACCTGGACCGGCTGGCGCAGGACGGGCTGGTCTTTGAGAACGCCTTCTGCCAGAGCCCGGTCTGCAATCCCAGCCGCGCCAGTTTCCTGACCGGCCGCTACCCGCGCACCACCGGCACCCGGCAGAATAATCAGGGCATGCCCGCCGACGAAGTGCTCGTGACAAAGCTCCTGGCCGACGCCAGCTACAGCTGCGGGCTGGCCGGCATGCTGCACCTGGGCGAGAGCGGCGCCGTCGGCGGCCAGGCCAGCGGAAAACGGCAGGTCGAGACCGGCTACTCGATGGTGCATCGGTCCAACAGTGCCGCGCCCGGCCGCCCCACCAACGCCTACACCGGCTGGCTGGGCGAGCGCTGGCTCGACTACCACTCCGAGCCCTATCAGGACTCCCGGTGGGTCGAAGCCGGCATGCCCGCCGAGCACCACCACACCACCTGGTGCGCGCAGATGGCCATCAACTTCATCGAGGCCCACGCCGCCGGCGAGCAGCCCTGGCTCTTCTCGGTCAACATCTTCGATCCGCACTTCCCGTTCGACCCCCCCGCCGGGTACCTGGAACGATGGGCCGACCGGCTCGACGAGATACCGCTGCCCAACCTGGTCGAGGGTGAGATCGACGGCAAGCCGGAGTTCCATGGGCAGCATCACCGCGACGAACTCGACCCGCCGCAGCCCTATCCCTACCTCGAAATGGCTGACGAAGATCACCGCCTCCTCACCGCCGCCTACTGGGCCATGGGCGAGCTGATCGACGCCCAGGTCGGCCGGCTCCTCGAAACCCTGGAACAGACCGGCCAGCTGGAAAACACCCTCGTCATCTTCACCTCCGACCACGGCGAGATGCTGGGCGATCACGGCATCTACGGGAAGGGTCCGTACTTCTTCGAGCCCGCCACCCACGTGCCGCTCGTGCTCTCCCAACCGGGCGGCATCGAGCCCGGCCGCAGCTACGCCCTCGTCGAGCTGGTCGACCTGGCGCCGACGCTGCTCGAAGCCGCCGGAATAGACATCCCCCCCGGCATGCAGGGCAAGCCGCTGACCGCGCTTCTGCAGGACAACGGCGACCGCGACCAGCACCGCGACGACGTCTACTGCGAGTTCTACAACGCCATCGATCGCCCCGCCGACCCCCCCGTGCACTCCACCATGGTGCGCACCCGCCGGCATAAGCTGGTCCTGCACCACAGCACCAACAAGGGCGAACTCTACGACCTGCGCGAAGACCCGGGCGAAAACGTCAATCGCTGGGACGCCGCTTCGCATTCCGAGATCAAGATCGAACTACTCATCCAGCTCGCGAACCGGATGGCCTGGACCGTCGATCCGCTTCCGGAACGCGGCAAAACCAACCTGGAGGGCTAGATGGCCGCACCGAACATCCTGTGGGTCTGCACCGACCAGCAGCGCTGGGACACCCTGGGCTGCTACGACAACGAATTCGTCCGCACCCCGGTCGCCGACCGCCTGGCCGAGGAGGGCGTGATTTTCGATCTCTGTTTCAGCCAGAGCCCGGTCTGCACGCCGAGCCGCGCCAGTTTCCTGACCGGGCGCTACCCGCGCACCTGCCGGGGACGGCAAAACGGCGCCGACATCCCGGCCGACGAATTGCTGGTCACGAAGGTGCTGGCCGACGCCGGCTACACCTGCGGGCTGGCCGGCAAGCTGCACATCTCCGCCTGCCACCCGTCGGTGCAACCGCACACCGAGCGCCGCATCGACGACGGCTACGCCGTCTTCCACTGGTCGCACCACTCCGGCCTGGACTGGGCCAGCAACGACTACGGCCTCTGGCTGAAAGAAAAGGGCGTGGACTACGAGCCCTACCCCTACGAGGGCTCGTCGCACGTCGACGCCGGCTACCCGGCCGAGCATCACCACACCACCTGGTGCGTCGAAAAGGCGATGGCCTTCATGCAGTCGGCCGTCGACTACGACAACCCCTGGCTCTTTTCGGTGAACATCTACGACCCGCACCACTCCTTCAACCCGCCGGTCGAGTACCTGCAGCGCTACCTGGACAACCTGGACGACATCCCGCTGCCGAACTACGTCGAGGGCGAACTCCACGACAAGGGCCCGTTTCAGCAAATCGATAACACGGAGGGCGGCTACAACGGGATGGGATCGCAGTTCCGCCAGGGCGAGATGACCGACCGCGACCACCGCCTGGCCCGCGCCGCCTACCTGGCGATGTGCGACCTGGTCGACGACCAGATCGCGCGCCTGCTCGAAACCCTCAAAGCGACCGGGCAGGCCGAGAACACCCTGGTCATCTTCACCTCCGACCACGGCGAGATGCTCGGCGACCACGGCATCTACTGGAAGGGCCCCTACTTCTACGAGCCGGCGGTGCGGGTGCCGCTGATCATCAAGTTGCCGGGAGCGATTGAAGCCGGCCGCCGCAGCCAGGCGCTGATCGAACTCAGCGACCTCGCCCCGACCCTGCTCGACGCCGCCGGGGTGGATATCCCGCCCGGCATGCAGACCCGCTCGTTCTGGCCGTTGCTGACCGGCGAAACCGACCTGCACGAGCACCGCGACGACGTCTACTCCGAGTACTACAACGCCATGCCCTGGCACCGCGACCCGACCGCCCAGGTGACGATGGTGCGCACCCGGCGGCACAAGATCGTCGCCGTGCACGGCACCGGCACCGGCGAGCTATACGACCTGGAGGCCGACCCGGATGAGACCAACAATCTCTGGAACGACCCGGCCAGCCGCGAGTTGAAACTGGCCATGTACGAGCGCCTGGCGGACCGCATGGCCTTCACCGTCGATCCCTTGCCGGTGCGCCAGGCCGACTGGTAGCCGCCGGCGATTTGGGGATTCGGCGACGGCGGGCGAGAATGAATCGCCGCCAGTAACCACCGGACCACCGACATCGACGCAGGGGAAACAACCATGGAAAAGCGACGCCTCGGACGCACTGGCCACGAAAGCACCATCGTCTCCATGGGCACCGCCGCCTTCGGCACTCGCCCGCAGAAGATGGTCGACGTGGCGGTCGAGCAGATGATGGCCGCCGGCGTAAACCACATCGACATCGCCCCCGGCTACGGGCAGGCCATGGAGCGGATGAAGCCCTTGCTACCCGGGATCTGCGACCGCGTCTTCCTGGGTTGCAAGACCCAGGGCCGCACCTACACCCAGGCCTGGGCCGACATCCGCGACGGCATGCAGCGCCTGGGCGCCGAGGAATATGACCTGTTTCAGCTCCACGCCATCACCACCATGGCCGAGTTGGACGGCGCGATGATGAAGGGCGGGGCCATCGACGCCCTCGTCGAGATGAGGGAGCAGGGCATCACCAAATGGCTCGGCATCACCGGCCACGGGCCCTACGTGCCGAAGGTCCACCTGGAAGCCCTGAAGCGCTTTGATTTCGACACCATCATGTTCCCGGTCTGCGCGGCGATGTTCAAGAACCCCGAATACCGCGAGGACGCCGAGGCGCTGCTGGAATACGCCAACGCCCACGACGTCGGCATCCAGACCATCAAGATGCTGGCCCGCGGCGGCTGGGGCGCCCAGGAGAAGGACTGCACCACCTGGTACGACCCGCACCGCAAGCAAGCCGACATCGACACCGCGCTGAACTGGTTGTTCTCGCAGCCGGTTCACACCGCGCCGAGCACCGGCGAGGTCGATCTGATCCCGGCGATTCTTGACGCCGCCGAGCGCTATACGGCACTGAATGAAGACGCCCAAGAAGAGGTCATCGCCGCCGGTCACGCTCCGGTGCAGGAACCGCGCCTGGCCATCCCCACCTAACCTGTTTCGCCCGGCGTTGAGTTAGGCTGAACCGGGAACGACTCCCGCCGGCGCACGCCGGATCGTGACCGGGAGGGGCGGAATTGAAGAAGTTGGCACTGGTCGCGCTGGCCCTGTTGGGTCCCCTCGCGCTACTGGCGCTGGGGCTCTTCCTGATCTCGCAGGGTGGCTTCTTCGCGGTGCTCGGCTTCCCCATGGTAATCGCCGTCTTCGCCCTGCTCTTTATGGCGCGACCCCGGCTGCGCGAGGACTCGAAAGACGCCGGCGATCGCGGCGGCGATTGGGGGATGTAGGCCGGGTCTACTCGTACCGGAAACGGAACACGCTGACGGTCAGGAAGACCACGCCGAATCCGACCAGCACCGCCGTCTCCAGCGCGATCTCGCCGATCCCCATCCCCCGCACCAGCACGTCCTGGTAGGCGGTGAGCCCCCAGGACTGGGGCGCGATGGCGCCGATCGTCTGCATGGCCTCCGGCATCACGAAGCGCGGGATCATCGAGCCGCTCAGCGCGGCCAGCACCAGCACCAGGAGAACTCCAATGGACCCGGCCTGGGCCTCGGTGCGCACCACGTTGGTGATCAGGCTACCCATCCCGGTCGCCGCCAGCGACAGGCCGGCGGTGATGACCAGCAGCGCCGGGATGTTGACCAAGTTCATGCCGAAGGCCAACCGGGCGACCGTGAACATGATCACCGCCTGCAGGAAATTGATGGCAAAGAACGGGATCGTCTTACCGATCACTACGGCGACCCGGGAGGCGGGAGTGGCTCGCACCCGCCGCAGCGCGCCGCTGTTGCGCTCCTTGAACACCGACGTGGCGATCACGGTAACGATGAAGAACATGAACATCACCGTGTAGCCGGGCACGTTCTGCTGGTAGGAATCGGGCAGGATTTCGCGCTCCACGTTCGGCGGGTTCACCCGCTGGATCGTCACCGGGAAGTCCCCGGCTCCGGCGCCGCTGGTCATCGCCGCCCGGGCGATCGCCCGGGCCTCATCCGGCAACTCCAGCATTTCGAACAACTGCTCCGCGCCGGCCACATTCATCATCTGGCCCAGCGTCTGCTGGATCACGCCGGCGACGGCGCCCTGGATCGGGGCGATGAACTGCAGCGTGGTGGCCGGGTCGGTGACCAGTTCGACCGTGACCGGCGCGGCCGCGCCGCCCAGCAGAACGCCGGAATCCGAAAGCGCGTCGGTGAATCCCACCGGGAAGACGACCGCTATCTGGTAGTCCCCGGCGGCCACCGCATCCGCCAGCGACCCGGCCGTAAACGGAATGTCGTCGGCGTCGTTGCGGATAACGTCGATCCCTTCGGCGGAATCCAGCACGGCCGCGATCTGTTCGGCCAGCGCCCCGGCGCCATCCACTGATATCGGGATGGCGATCGGGTTGTCCTCCGGCGAAGTTGCGTACACATCGGCAAGCGCCAGGCTGAAGATGACGATGAAGGCCAGCGGCATGACAAACAGGGTCACCAGGCTCCCGAGGTCCGCCGCGAAGACGCGGATTTCCTTCAGGGTGATGGCGTAGATGGCGCGCAGCATGTCAGTCGCGCAGGGTCCGGCCGGTAAAGCGCAGGAACACGCTCTCCAGGTTCGGCTCGAGTATTCGCAGGGTCTCGACCGGGACGTTGTCGCGATTCAGCATCTGCAGTACATCCACCAGGGCGT
>JASLPR010000024.1 GCA_030744875.1 Chloroflexota bacterium | reverse complement strand
CTTCGTCGAGGAAGGCCAGGACCAGGTCGAGCTGCGAGAGGACGCCGGGGCCGAATCCGTTCTGCACCGCGATCGGCAGCCCCGGGAACAGGCTGTCGAGGGTGCGCAGGCTCTCGCGCAGCGCGGCAAGGTGGGCGGTGTAGTCGCCGTGGCGCTGGCCGCCGTGAACGACGTACATCTCGACCGGGTTCTCGCGCTCGAAGAATTCGACTACCTGGACGGTGCGGCGTAGCGCGATGCTGCGCGGGTAGGGCTGCAGGTCGGACAGCGCGGGCTCACCGCTGGTGGCGGCATCGGGAAACAGATGCAGGTGGAAACTGGTGGGCGAGCCGGTCATGACTTCCATGAAGTCGCCGCCGAAAAGGGTCTCGATGCCCGGCGCGTACTCGGGCCCGGTGAGCGTCAGCTCAATGATGTTGAAACCCAGTTCGCTCGCGTTCGCGATGGCCCGGCGCAACTGCTGGATGTAGCTGCGGCGGCTGAACGGGACGAGCTGTGGGTTGAAGGCAAATCTCATGATCAATTGTATGTATGTTGCCCGATGAGCGCGGAGTGTTTGGCAAGGAAGGTGACATTTGGGCGGCCCACGGCCGCGGTCTACGACCGTTATGTCTGATCGATTGACTCCGGGGATTTGGCTGCGGCGGCGGAAGAGGCCGGCTCACCCACGCCGGTGGCTGAGACCGGAACTCCGACCAGCACACCGTTGGCGGCGTCGACGCTAGGGATTGAACCGACGACGATCGCGCTGCGGGACTGGCGCTACGTGGTAACCGGAATTGTCTGGGACCCCGTGATTAGCGATGCCAGCGGGGCGTTGCTGCCACCTGACGGGCGGTATGTCTTTGTCGAATTCGATCTGATGAATCTGCGGGAAGAGCAGTCCTCGGTAAATCCGTGGAACTTCGAGATTCGCGATGAAGCGAATCGTCTGTCGTTCACGGCGATCTGGCATGACGATTGCCCGGGCTGCAACCCGACCTATGCAGTGGCGTACGGACGGGGCCCGTCGGCGTTCGATGTGACGCTCGATCCCGGGCAGACGGTGGCGACCGGGATACTTTTCGACGTCTCCATCTACGCAACGAAACTGCGAATGAGCTTTTACGGAGGTATGTTCGCTGAAGATCGTTGGCTGCCGTTGGGCGCAGTACCCGCCTCAGGTTCCGATGGAGATCGTCCTGAATCCGACGCAAGTTCTGGGTGCCTGACCAGCGAGCAGGAAACCTACGTTAATGATCTCGGGACCGCGTCTGGTTACGTGGCGGTGGGGCTTGAGGTGATGATTGAGGCTCGCGAAGAACTTCTTGGGGATCCTGCCCTCCTCCTCGACTCGAACTGGATGGCCGAGATGATGTCCGGTCTAGCGATGATCAGTCTTGGAGCCGGGATGTACCGCGAGCTCGAACCGCCCCCGGGATTCTAAGGAATCGACTTGGCTGTGAACGAGCTTGCGGACACGCTCGATTCGGTTGCGCTCAATATGGCCGATGGCGTGGAGTATTGGGACGTCTCAAAGATTGATGCTGTTGCGCTCTCGATGGCCGAAGCTCCGGGGCAGACCAATCGGCTGCTTGGCATGCTCAACGACTTTTGCGACTAGCCCGGAGAAGCGGCTCTGGTGGGGTGGGAACACCTAGGTGGGAATCTGGAGGCGGTCGGTGCCGAGGGGGGCGTGGAGGACCTTCGGGATAGCGACCGAGCCGTCGGGTTGCTGGTTGTTTTCGAGCAGCGCGACGATCAGCCGCGGGAGCGCGACGCCGGAGCCGTTGAGGGTGTGTGCGAACCGCGGCCGGGCCCCCTTCTCGGGCCGGTAGCGGATGCCGGCGCGGCGGGCCTGGTAGTCCTCGAAGTTCGATACGGATGAGATTTCGAGCCAGCGGCCGGGCCCGGTGTCACTAGGTCCGGGAGTGCCGGCGGCCCAGAGTTCGATATCGAAGCATTTGGCGGCGGCCCCGCTGAGGTCGCCGGCGCAGAGTTCGATGACCCGGTAGGGAAGCTCCAGTTCCTGCAGAACCGCCTCGGCGTTGGCCAGCAGCTTGAGTTGCTCGTCGTAGGAGGTCGCCGGCTCGACAAATTTGACCAGCTCGACCTTGTCGAACTGGTGCACCCGCAAGAGACCCCGGGTCTCGGTGCCGGCGGCGCCGGCTTCGCGGCGGAAGCACGGCGTGTAGGCGGCGTAGTTGATGGGCAACGAACCGAGCGGCAGGATCTCGTTACGGTGGATGTTGGTCACCGGGACTTCGGCGGTGGGGGCGAGCCAGAGGTCGTCGCTTTCGATGTGATACGAGTCGTTGGCGAACTTGGGCAGGTGCCCGGTGCCGGTCATGGCGTCGGAGCGGATGAGCGCTGGCGGGTAGACCTCGGTGTAACCGTGGCGGGAGGTGTGCAGGTCCAGCATCCAGTTGATGAGCACCCGCTGAAGCTTCGCGCCGAGTCCGCGATGTAGCCAGAAGCCGGAGCCGGAGAGCTTCGCGGCGCGCTCGGTATCGAAGAGGCCCAGCGCCTCCGCGATCTCGACGTGGCCGAGCGGATCGAAGTCGAACTCTGGGATGTTGCCGACGCGACGGATTTCGACGTTGTCGTGCTCATCTTTGCCGGGTGGTACCGACTCGTGGGGCAGGTTGGGGATGGCCAGGAGGAGTTCGTTGAGTGCGGTTTCGGCGGTGGCGAGCTGCTTTTCGAGCGGGCCGATGCCGGCGGAGGCTTCCTTGGACCGGGCGATCAGCTGCTGCCGGGTCTCCTGATCGGGGGCGGGGCCGATCTGACGGGAAATCTCGTTTACCTGGCGGCGCAGTTCCTCGAGTTCGCCGAGGACGGCGCGGCGCTGCTCGTCGTGCTCAAGGACGGCGTCGAGGGCGTCGGGCGGCTCGCCTTTAGCGGCCAGGCCGGCGCGGACGCGGTCGGGTTCGTTGCGAATCAGGTTGAGCGCGAGCATGGGCGAAGTTTAGTCGGAGTCGGCGGGCGGGTCGGTCCGGGTGCGTAGCTGCGGGAACAGAATCACCTCGCGGATGTTGCGTTGCCCGGACATCAACATGACTAGGCGGTCGATGCCGACGCCGAGCCCGCCGGTGGGCGGCATGCCGTATTCCATCGCCAGCAGGAAGTCTTCGTCGAGCACCTGGGCCTCTTCGTCGCCGGATTCCAGCGCCCGGGCCTGCTCCGCGAAGCGTTCGCGCTGATCGATCGGGTCGTTGAGTTCGGTGAAGGCGTTGGCGAATTTCATGCCCCCGGCGAAGGCCTCGAAGCGGCCGACGTAGCGCTCGTCGCCCGGGCTGCGTTTTGCCAGCGGCGAGGTCTCGACCGGGTATTCGTGGATGAAGGTGGGCCGGTGCAGTTTCGGGCTGACAAGCTTCTCCAGGATCTCGTCCAGGACCTTGCCGCGCCCCATGGCGGCGTTGCCTTCGAGGCCACGCTCGCGAGTCTCGGCGGCCAGCGATGCGGCGTCGGGATAGTCCTCGATGTCGAGTCCGGTTTCAGCGCGAACGGCCTCGCGGAAGGTTATGCGCTCCCACGGTGGGGTGAAGTCGATTTCGGTGTCGTCGATGCTCATCACCGGCCCGCCGTGGACGGCGGTGGCGACGGCGGCGATCATCTGCTCGACCATCTCCATGATGTCGCGGTGGTCGGCGTAGGCTTCGTAGCCTTCGAGCATGGTGAATTCGGGGCTGTGGGTGCGGTCGATGCCTTCATTGCGGAAGTCTTTGCAGAATTCGTAGACGCGCTCCATGCCGCCGATGATGAGTCGCTTCAGGTATAGCTCGTCGGCGATGCGCAGGTAGAGGTCTTCACCGAGGGCGTTGTAGTGGGTGGTAAAAGGCCGCGCCGAAGCGCCGCCGTAAACCGGCTGCAGGATCGGGGTTTCGACTTCAAGGTAGCCGCGGTCGTCTAGGAAATGGCGGATGGTGGTGGTGACGGCGGTTCGTATCTCGAAGGTGCGGCGGACGTCTTCGTTGGCGATCAGATCCAGGTAGCGCTGGCGGTAACGGGTCTCGGGATCGGTGAGGCCGTGGAACTTTTCGGGCAAGGGGCGCAGGGACTTCGAGAGCATGCGGTAGGCGATGACGCGCAGCGTGACTTCGCCGGTGCGGGTGGTGAAGAGCGTGCCTTCGACGCCGAGAAAATCGCCGAGGTCGAACAGCGCGATGAAGCCGTCGAAGGACTCGTCGCCGAGCCGGTTCTTCTGGAAATAGAGCTGGATGCGGCCGCCGGCGTCCTGGATGTGGACGAAGGCGCTCTTGCCCATGTCGTTGAGGCGCACCAGGCGGCCGGCGAGTTGGTAGGTGCGCTCTTCGTCGGGATCGGCTTCGTGGGCGGCCAGGGCCTCGCCCGAGGTGTGGGAACGGCGGAAGTCGTCGGGAAAAGGGTCTATGCCGTCGGCGCGTAGGCGGGCCAGCTTGTCGCGGCGCGGGGCGGTAAGAGAGCCGGTCGATTCGCCGGGATCGTCCGCGGCGGGGCTGGTGATCGGGCTACCAGACTTTCTTGATGGAGTATTCGATGTTGCCGGCCGGGGCGTGGACCTCGGCGACGTCCCCGACGCGCTTGCCCAGCAGCGCCCGCGCGACCGGCGATTCGTTGGAAATCTTGCCTTCGGCCGGGTCGACTTCGGCCGGGCCGACGATGTTGAAGGTGTGCTCGCCGCCGTGCTGGTCGGAGGCCTCGACAAAACCGCCCAACGAGACCTTCGAGGGGTCGTGCTCTTCGACGATAGTGGCCTTGCTCAGAAGGTCCTGGATGAACTCGATGCGGCCTTCGACGAAGCCCAGCTCGTTGCGGGCGTCGTCGTATTCGCCGCCTTCGGCCTTCTCACCGAATTCCTTAGACTCGTGGATGCGCTCGGAAAGATGGGGGCGGACAACGGTCTTGAGGTTCTCCAACTCGGCTTCGAGTTCGGCCTTGCCGGCGGCGGTGAGAATCTCGCCTTCGTGGATTTCCATGGGGTGGCCACTCAATCAAAAAAAGCCCCCAGGAGCGTTCGTGGGAGCCCGTCGATGCAATCAGGCAGCAACTAATTTTAGATGATATCGGCGGTTTGTTGGGGGAAATGGTCGAAGGATTTTGCGGATGCTGTTTGAGCGTTGCCGGCCCGCCGCGAAGCTCGAAGGTGGCGACGGGTCGGGGTCGGCCGGTCGTTGATCGCTCTTTGTGCGACGGGCGCTGCGTGACCCGGGGCTAACATGGCGAATGACGCGCGTGCCGGGTCGCCGCTTGGAATCCAAACTACAGCGTGGGCGTCACCGGGAGGACTTTGCAGCGTGAAGACAGCGACCTACAGCTACATCGTCGTCGGCGCCGGAGCGGCCGGCTGCGTGGTGGCCAATCGGCTCAGTGCGGACCCGGCGGCCAGTGTCCTGCTGCTGGAAGCGGGCGGGCCGGACCGCAATCCGCTTATCCACATCCCGGTGGGCTTTACCAAGCTCACCTCAAAGGGCGTGAATTGGGGATTCAGCACGGTCCCGCAAGCGCAGCTGAACAACCGCGAGATGTGGTACCCGCAGGGTCGTACGCTGGGCGGCTCGACTTCGATCAACGCCATGATCTATATCCGCGGAAATCGCGCCGACTACGACCGCTGGGAAGCGCTGGGCAACGCCGGCTGGGGCTACGACGGGGTGCTGCCGTACTTCCGCAAGTCGGAGAACAACACCCGCCTGAACAATGAGTACCATGGCGTCGGCGGCGATCTGAACGTGACCCAGCAAATCCAGCACAATCCGCTGACGCGGGCGTTCGTGCGCGGCTGGCAGGAGCTGGGGGTGGAATTCAACGCCGACGTGAACGGGGCCACGCAGGATGGGGTGACGTTCTACGACGTGACCCAACGCAACGCCCGCCGCGAGAGTGCGGCGACGGCGTTCTTGCGTCCGGCCATGAATCGCCCAAATCTGACGGTGATCACGAAGGCGCAGGCCACGAAACTGCTCTTCGAGGGCAAGAAGGTGGTGGGCGTCGAGTACCGCCGCGGCCGGGAAACTCACGTCGCCCGCGCCGACGGCGAGGTGGTGCTCAGCGGGGGCGCGGTGAACTCGCCGCGGCTGCTGATGCTGTCGGGAATCGGGCCGGCCGATCACCTGCGCGGCGTTGGGATCGATGTGGTCCACGACCTGCCGGGGGTCGGTCAGAACTTCCAGGATCACATGGATGTCAACATGATCGCCGAGTCGACGCCGGTCTCGTACAACCAGGAGGATCGTTGGGACCGGGCGATTCGGCACATGATTCAGTACTTGCTCTACAAGACCGGGCCGATGACGATTTGCATCGCTGAGGCCGGGGCGTTCATCCGCAGCAGCGACGCGGTGGAATGGCCGGATGTGCAGGTGCATTGTCTACCGGTGATGAACATCGACCACGGCCGCCAGCGGCGCAAGGGCCACGGGGTGACCATCAATACCTGCCACCTGCGCCCCCACAGCGTCGGCTCGGTGGGACTGCGCTCGGGCGACCCGGGTGATCCGCCGCTGATCGATCCGAACTACCTGGGCGATAGTGAGGGCTATGACTGGAAGACGGTGATCGCTGGGTTCCGCCGGGGCCGGAAGATTCTGAAAACCGGGGAGTTCGCGCCGTTCGTCACCGGTGAGTATTTGCCGGGCGTTGGCGTGCAATCGGACGAGGAGATCAAGGGCTACATCCGGAAGTGGGCGCGGACCGACTACCACCCGGTGGGTTCCTGCAAGATGGGCGCGGACGAGGCGGCGGTGGTCGATACGCAACTTCGCGTGCGGGGACTCGACAACCTGCGAGTGATCGACGCGTCGATCATGCCGAAGCTGGTCAGCGGGAATACGCAGGCGCCGTCGATCATGATCGGGGAGAAGGGCGCGGCGATCATGCGGGCGGGGGAGGTTGTGTGAGCGCGAGCGGGGGCTCGGGAAGACAGGAAGACCGGATCGCAACCCGTAGAACCCGCCGGAGGCAAGGAAGAAAGCCATCGGGGATAGCTAGCGGCGGAAAGTACGAAGCCTACGCCGCCCGGAACAGAACCCGCCTGAGGTAAAGAAGAAAACTGCCGGGGGTAGTTAGCGGCGGACCTGGTAGTTGGGGGCTTCTTTGGTGATGACGATGTCGTGCGGGTGGGATTCGTTGAGCCCGGCCTGGGTCATGATGACGAATTGAGCGCGGGATTTGAGAGCGGCGATGTCGGCGGTGCCGCAGTAGCCCATGGACTGCCGGAGACCCCCGGTTAGCTGCGCCATGGTGTGGCCCAGTGCGCCGCGATAGGGGATGCGCCCTTCGATGCCTTCGGCCACCAGCTTGGACGTGTCCTCCACCAACTCCTGGGCGTAGCGGTCGCGGCTGTAGCTGCGGGCGCGCATGGCGCCGATGGAGCCCATGCCGCGGTAGTCCTTGAAGCGCTCACCCTGAGCCAGGATGATCTCGCCGGGGCTCTCGTCGGTGCCGGCGAAGAGGCTGCCGATCATGACCGCGTCAGCCCCCGCGGCGATGGCTTTGCCGACGTCGCCGGAGTAGCGAATGCCGCCGTCGGCGATGAGCCCGGCGCCGTGCTCGCCACAGACACTGGCGCATTCGGAGACGGCGGTTATCTGCGGCACACCAACGCCGGCGACCACGCGGGTGGTGCAGATGGTGGCCGGTCCGACCCCGACGCGGACGGCGTCGGCGCCGGCGGCGATCAGGTCGGATGCGCCGCCGGCGGTGGCGACGTTGCCGGAAATGACGTCGATGTCGAGGTGATCCTTGATCCAGGCGGTCATATCGATTACGCGCTGACTGTGGCCGTGGGCGGTGTCGCAAACGAGCACGTCGACGCCGGCATCGACCAACTCGCGGGCGCGCTGCTGGGCCTCTTCGCCCACGCCGACCGCGGCCCCGACCAGCAGGCGGCCGTGGCGGTCGAAGGACGCGCCGGGGAACTGCTCGCGCTTGGTTAGGTCTTTGACGGTGATGAGCCCTTTGAGCTGGTAGTCGTCGTCGACGACCAGGAGCTTTTCTACCCGATGGCGGTGCAGTATCTGCTCGGCGTCGGAGAGGGTGGTGCCCTCGGGGACGGTGATGAGATCTTCGTGGGTCATCAACTCGGTGATGGGCGTGGCTTCGTCGTTGCAGAAGCGGATGTCGCGGTTGGTCAGAATGCCGACCAGGCGGCCGCCGGGCTCGGTGACCGGGACGCCCGAAATGTGGTACCGCTCCATGAGCGCGTGGGCGTCTTCGAGCAGCGCGCCGGGGTGCAGGGTAATCGGGTCGGTGATCATGCCGGACTGCGAGCGCTTGACCTTGTCGACTTCGGTGGCCTGGTCGTGGATGGAAAGGTTGCGGTGGATGATGCCGAGGGCGCCTTCGCGGGCCATGGCGATGGCCATCGGGGCCTCGGTGACGGTGTCCATCGGCGAGCTGAGAAAGGGTGCATTAAGACTGACGCGCGCGGTTAGGCGGGTGCCCAGTTCGGCGTCGGCCGGCAGCAGGTCGGACTTGCCGGGAACAAGCAGGACGTCGTCAAAAGTAAGACCGGGCTCCGTGAACTTATCCGAGGTCATCGGACTCACCTGCCTTTCCGCGGGACGGGGGGTGGGGCGCCACAACGGGCGCGAAGAAATCGTGGCGGGCTCGGCTGAGGAGATTGAGGGCCAGCAGGGCGCCGGCGGCGTCGATGAAAACGTCGAGCAGGACGGCGTTACGCCCGGCGACGAGGAGCTGGTGGAACTCGTCGAGGGCACCGTAGCCGATGGCGATGAGGCCGGCGGTGAGCAGGGCGGCCGGACCAGAAAAGTCGGCGCGGGCGGCCCGGTAGGCAAGCACCGCCAGCACCGCGAAGACGGCGAGGTGGGCGCCCTTTTTCAGGAGCAGATCGAGGAACGACTGACCGAACCCGGGGAGCGCCGACTGGGCCGACCAGTAGAAGATGAAGACCATCCAGAATCCGACCGGAAGCCAGGTGATAAGCCGCCGGATTTTGGTACGGCGGTATGCGGGGATCGCGTTGGAGGGGCGGAAGGGCGGTTGCATGTCCTCGCCGACGAGCGCTTTTCGCGATTGTACTGGCGGGGGCGGCGTTTCACCAAGCGCGGCGGGGACGCTCCTGTGCGGGCGGATGCCTGATACAATTTGGCGCTGGGGTTTCCCGCCACGGGGGCCCCGTTTTCATGATGGTGGCCGTAGCTCAGTTGGTTAGAGCGCTTGGTTGTGGCCCAAGAGGTCGGGGGTTCGATCCCCCTCGGTCACCCCCGGTACGAATTGATTGGCTCCGCCGAAGGCGCCGTTGCGTGCCAGCCCGTTGGCCGGGCACGGCGCCGGGCGCGTTTGAAGGGATTGGGGCACTGGACTAATGAGCATCGCCCGGGGTGTCCTGCTGGGGACGGTGGTGATGCTGGTCCTTACGATGACGGGCATCGTGGTGCTGGATTTCTACCTGCGACGGGCGACTTCGGTGCCGGACGCGCTGGTGGCCACCCCGACGGTGGTGGTGAATCACACGCCGCCGCCAGTCCTGCCGCCGCCGCCGACGCCGCAACTGGAGATCATCACTATCGAGATTCCGGAGTCGGACATCACGCCGCCGCCGGTGCCGACGAAGGTTGTGCACGTCGAGGAACAACCGAAGGAAGAGTTCTACACCGTGCAGCCGGGCGACTCGCTGTCGGGAATCGCGACGCGCTATGACGTACCGATCGAGGCGATTATTTCGGCGAACGATATCACCGACGCGGCGCTGATTCGGGTTGGGCAGGAGTTGGTGATCCCGCTGGAGTGAGGATGCGTAGCGTCTTTCTGCTGTCGGGCTGGCGGCAGGGTCTATTGAAACGGGTGGTCGTACATGAGCCGGGACCCTTCTTGATCTGAAACCCGCCACCAGGCGACAGAGTGTGGTCCCGCGAAGTCGCGAAGACGATGAACGCCTCATCCGCAGGTTGGGAAGACGGGGAGGACGGCCTGTGCCCTCTGGGAGAATGAAAGAGCCTTTGGCTCAGTCGAGGAGGATTACGCGGGAGGAGGCGACTATTCGCATCCGCTGGGAGAGAGAAGCTGACGAAGTCAGTTGAAGAGGGCTACTTCCGCGTCAAGACCCCTCCCATCCGCTGGGAGAATGAAAGACCCTGTGGCTCAGTCCAGGAGGATCACGCGGCAGGGGGAGGAGATGAGGCCATGGACGGCGAGCGGCAGCGCCATTAGCGCGACGCGCTCGCTTTTGACCCGGTCCAGATTCACCAGATTGCGAATGATCGGCACCCCGGCGTCTAGGAACGCCCGCACCGTGGGCGACGGATCGCCTTCGCCGATGTTGATGTGCTCGTCGAATGCCACCAATTTGACCCCGATGTCGATCAGCCACTTGGCCGCCTGCGGGGTGACCGTCGGTACGAACTCGGCCCCGGCGCGGTTGTTGAGAATGACGATGTCACCGCTCTGCATCGCGCCGCTGCCGCCGGCCTGGATCTCGGCCGGGCCGATTACGGAGTTGTCGGCGGTTACCCGGAAACGCATGACAGTCGCCTCGCCGAAGAAGGTGCGCGGGTCGAACTCGGTGAGGGTGTCGCCGTTGAGGTCGGTGTGCTGCGGCGAAAGAATATGCGTGCCGAGGGTGCCGGGGAACTCGACCCGGCTGATACGGGTGGGCGTGCCGCGGGAGTCGCCGGATTCAAATATTTGCGTGCGCAGGCCGTGGGCGCTGCCGTCGGGGCGGAGCCATCGGGTGGCATCGATGACGTTCTTTGGCAATGGAAGTCCCTGCTGTTTGGATGGCGCCGGGGTTTGTTGGCGGCCGCCCCGAGATGATACCGGGATCGGGTCGGTTAGGAGTAGAAAGCGGGTCTAGCCGATGGGCACGGGTACGCCGAATTCGGGCATATGGGCGGGGATGTTGAGTTCGGCGGCGGTGGCGGCCATGAGATCGGGGTAGAGGGTGTGGATGGGAATCAGCAGTCGCGGGTTGATGATTTCGATGACCTTGAAGATGTCCTCGCCGGGCGCGTGGCCGCCGGCGTGGAAGCCGCTGTGCGCGGGGGTGTCGATCTCGGGATCGCCGACCAGCGTGAGGTTGAAGCGGCGGACCCAGCTGCGCAGGCGCTCGACGGATAGCTCCATCTGCAGGTCGTAGGGCTCGGAGGTGGAGTAGATGTAGGCGCCGCCGGTGGGGTTGATGTCGATGAGCCGGGTCAGGTCGTAGACGCTGAGGCAGAGCAGGTATTCGCCAGGGAAGGCGGCGACGTCTTCCCAGTTGACGCTGGCGCCGGCGTTGCGCTCCATGACGTCCTTCTTCCAGCCCCGGGTGGCGCCTTCACGATCGCGAAAGACGTATAGCCCGGCGGCCGGGTCCGGGAGCGGGACGGAGGGGTCTGAGGCGTGGAGGGCCCGGAGCAGGTGGGCGTCACGAGCCAGGACGACGAGCTTGCGGTCGTTGTCGCGGGCGATGTCCAGGAAGATGCGCAGGCGCTCGATGTTGCGCGGGCCGAAGTCGGCGACGACGAGTCCGTCGGTAGCGGCGACGGCTTCGCGGGAGCGGTCGCGGACGATGTCTTCGTTGGCCGGCCTGGAGGGTTTGTCGGAGACGCGGGTGCCTTCGCAGAGCAGGGCGACCGGGTTGAGCTCGCGGACGGCTTCGGCGAACTCGAGCGTCTGGTGGCCGGTGGCGCCGTGGAGGCGGAGGTCGCCGGTGTAGACGACCCAGCCGGCGGAGGTCTCGATGGCGAAGGCGCGAGCGCCGGGGATGGAGTGATCGACCGGATAGTCGCGGACGGCCAGGGAGGCGACTTTGCCCGAGAAGGGGGCGGGATCGGGCCCGGTGATGGAACCCCGCACGCCGGGGTAGTGGTTCCAGAGGGCTTCGGCGGCCGGGGACCAGTTCCCGTAATCGGTGATGAGCCAGGGGCGGCGGATGGCCAGAGCCTGCTTTTCCAAGTAGCCGAGACGGTTGCGGTCGGGGTCGTCGATGCGCTCACGCCAGTAGGCGACCTCGGTGTCGAGACCGCCGGCGGCGGTGTCCTGCATGGATTTGACGATCTGGGCGCTGACGGCGGAGGCGACGATGGGGATGTCACCATCGAGGAAGGCGATGTGGCCGGTGTGGTCGACGTGGGCGTGGCTGAGCAGCAGGGCGGTGGGGTGGGCTTCGTACTCGCCCCATTTGCGCCGGGCCTCCTGCCAGCCGATCGGGTCCAGGGCCTCGACGGCGGCGTCGGAGCGGTAGATGCCGGACACCGGCGGGATGATGCCCATCATGAGGTAGTCGTAGGTTCCCGAGGTGCCGCCGCGGGGGCTGAGGAACTCGGCGAAGTAGCGCCCGTTGGCTTCAAAGTTCATGCCGAAGTCGAGGAAGAGATCGATCCCGCCGTCGCGCAGCAGAATCTTGTTGCCGCCGATCTGGGCGTTGCCGCCAAAGAGGGTGCAGGCGACGTCAGGCATCTTGGTCGGGTTTAGCGAAGGGGTTGTCGGCGGGTTCGGGTTTGGGATTTGCGGGAGCGGCGGTTGCTTCGTCGGTGCGGTCGGCGGGCCGCATGAACTGCTGGTGCTCGGCGTCCGGGGCGGATTGGCCCGGCGAGGAGCGGCGGC
>JASLPR010000023.1 GCA_030744875.1 Chloroflexota bacterium | reverse complement strand
GCCCGGTCGCTGGCCATCGCCGCCGGGTTGGTACAGCAGTTCGGCCCCGGCGCCGTCCGAGCCCAGCATGGTGCTCACCACCCCGCCCCTGCCCTCCGAGGGTTGCAGCACCACCGCCCCGGCCCCATCGCCAAACAGCACACAGGTGGCCCGGTCGGTCCAGTCGACGATCCGCGACATGGTCTCCGCGCCGATCAGCAGCACCGTTTGGCTCTGTCCGCTCTGGATGAGCCCGTGGGCGATCGCTAGCCCGCTGATAAAGCCGGTACAGGCGGCGTTGATATCCAGCGCGGCGGCATTCTTGGCCCCCAGCTCGTCCTGCACCAGGTTGGCCACGGCCGGGAAGCCGTAGTCCGGGGTTATCGTCGCCACCAGGATCATGTCGATTGCGTCGGCCGTGACCCCGGCGCGTTCCATGGCCTGCCGGCCGGCGGCGGTCGCCAGACTCAGAGTCGACTCGCCTGCGCCGGCCACGCGGCGCTCGCGAATTCCGGTGCGGGTTTGGATCCACTCGTCGCTGGTATCCACCAGCTTCGCCAGGTCGTGATTCGTGCGAATGTCGACCGGCAGGCTCATACCCCAGCCGGTGATCTGCGTGCTCAAAGGCAAACCTTCGCTCCGTGCCCCGCGGGTCGGGTTGCTGCGCCAGGCCCCGTCGGAGGTGACCGGCAGGCGACCGCGGGAAAGTATCACCGCCCGCCGCCCCCGTCAACGCAGCCACACGCTGTTTATGTTCCCCGGTCGCCTCGATTCCCCGATGCCAGCCTCACAAATCCACCATAATGCCCAAATGTCAAAAACACTTGATATTCCGTCAGGCTACTCCGACAACGTAAACAATTCTCTATAAACGTGAGCCCCCAAGCCAGTGGAACTACACAACCGCCTCAGAGAGACCCGCCGGGAAGCCAGCCTCACCCAGGCCCGGCTTGCCGGGGCGGTCGAAGTCACCCGGCAGACCATCATTTCGATTGAAAAAGGCAAGTTCGCCCCTTCGGTCAAGCTCGCCCTGCGGATCGCCGCCGTGCTCAAAGTTCCCATCGCCAGCCTGTTCTGGCTTGAATAGGTCGAATTGGAGCTCATCATGGAGCGCATGAACCGCTACTACCTCACCCGCCTGCCGGTCGCCGCCGGACTCGGCGCGCTGCTGGTGGCGCTTGGCCAGCCTTGGTACGCCAGCGTGGCCGCCGGGGTTATCGCGCTGGCGTTCTTCTTCTGGGCGTCGCGCGGCGCCCGCTACGTCGGCCGATCCGGGTCGGCCGGGCTGCGCCGCGACGAACTCGACCGCGACATCGCCGGCCGCTCCGCCCGGGTTGCGTTCGCGGTTACCAGCCTGGCCCTGGGCGGCTTGGCGCTCTTCGTTTACATCAGCGACCGCGCCGATGTCCCGGCTGCCGCCCTGCTGGGCGTGCTGGCCGGCGGCTGGGTGGCCTACTACGCCGCCGATTTCTGGCAGCGCCGCGCCTGAGAGTCGGTTCCAGGGACGCCACTGCCCGCCTTTTCCCGCAGCGCCCGGGCCCGCGGAGGGCCTTTGCGTTGATATAATCTGCGCCGAGAGCCGGCCCGCGCCGGCCAATTGGCACAGCGCCCGGCATAGCCGGGCGAGAGGAGCCCGCCGATCGTGTCCAACGGAGTGGCCGTCACCGGCATGGGGGTCGTCAGCCCGGTCGGAATCGGCGTCCCGGCCATGTGGTCGGGCATCGTTGCCGGCGAGTCCGGCGTCACGCCGGTCGCCAGCATCGATGTCTCCGACCTGCCTTCGCGAATCGCCGGCCAGGTGCTGGACTTTGACGGCGATGCCGCGCTGGGCAGCCGCACCACCCGCCGCACTGACCGCTACGTGCAGATGGCGCTGGTGGCCGCCCGCGAGGCATTGGCCGATTCCGGGCTTGCCCCCGACGAGGCGCTGAGTCCGCAAATCGGCTGTTTCATGGGCAGCGGCATCGGCGGCATCGCCACCCTCTCCACCCAGTACGACGTCCTCGCCGAGCGCGGCCCGCGGCGGGTCTCGCCGTTCCTGGTGCCCATGATGATCGTCAACATGGCGGCCGGCCAGGTCGCCATCGACCTGGGGCTCAAGGGGCCCAACATGGCGATGGTTTCGGCCTGCGCCAGCGGCGCCCACGCCATCGGCGAAGCGGCCGCCACCATCCAGCGCGGCGACGCCGTGGCCATGCTGGCCGGTGGTTGCGAAGCGCCGATCAGCCGCATCGGCATGACCGGCTTCACCCAGGGCCGTGCAATGAGCACCGGCTTCAACGACAACCCGGCCGCCGCCTCGCGTCCCTTCGACGCCAGCCGCGACGGCTTCGTCATCGCCGAGGGCGCCGGTGTCCTCGTGCTCGAAGACGAACAACACGCCCGCGAGCGCGGGGCCCACATCCACGCTCTGCTACTTGGCTACGGCGCCAGCGCCGACGCCTTCCACGTCACGCTCCCACCCGACGACGGCGGCGGCGCGGCCCAGGCTATGGGGCGCGCGCTGGCGAAGGCCGAGCTCAACGGCGACGGCGTAGACTACATCAACGCCCACGGCACATCCACCTCGTCCGGCGACAGCGCCGAGACCATCGCCATCCGCTCCATCTTCGGCGACGCCGCCGGCGGGCTTGCGGTCAGTTCCAGCAAGTCGATGCTCGGGCACATGATCGGGGCGGCCGGCGCGACCGAGGCGATTATCAGCATCATGGCGGTCGCCGAAGACATCGCCCCGCCCACGATCAACTACGAAGAGCCCGATCCGGAGTGCGACCTCGACTACGTGCCCAACGAAGCCCGCGCGATGCCCATCCGCGCCGCACTCAGCAACAGTTTCGGCTTCGGCGGCCAGAATGCCAGCCTGATTTTCGGAGCCGCGTGACCGCTCCCTCAATCCCTCCGGCCCGGGTCTGAGCCATGACCAACCTGCGCGAACTGCTCGACGACCTCATCGCCCGCGTGTGTGGCAGCGACATCGCCGAACTCGAAGTCCGCAAGCAGGGCGTGCGCATCGCCGTCCGCCGGCGGGGCTCTACGCAACCCGTTGTCACCCCCGGCGATCACGCCAGCCAGTCGCTGTCCGCCGGCCCCGGCCCCGGCGAGACTGACATCATCTCGCCGCTGAACGGCATCTTCTATGCCGCCGCCTCGCCCGACGAGGCGGCCTTCGCCGAAGTCGGCCATCACATCGAGTCCGGCCAGGTCGTCGGCCTGGTCGAGGCTATGAAGGTCTTCAACGAAATCCTCTCCGAAGTCTCCGGCACCATCGTCGATTTGCTGGCCGCCGATGGTGGCGAGATCCAGGAGGGCGACGCCGTCCTGCGTGTCCGCCTGGACGTCGCTGAGCCCGAGTAGCCGGCTGACCTTGATGCAATCCGACCCCGGGGGTAATCACTTGAGCGTCTACACACCCGGCCGCCGCGGCGGCACTCTCACCGATCGACTGGTTCCGGCCGGCGGCCTCTTGCGCGATCTGGCCTTCAGCGGCGGCGGCGCGCTCTTCATCGCGCTGTCGGCGCAGATCTCGATCCCGCTCTGGTTCACCCCGGTGCCGATCACCGGCCAGACCCTGGCGGTGCTTTTGGTAGGGGCCACCGGCGGCACGCGCCGCGGCGGCGCGGCGTTGCTGCTCTACCTGGGCGGCGGCGCGCTCGGGCTCGGCTTCTTCTCGCCCTCCGGCGGGCCGGCCACCTACGGCTATCTCGGCGGCTTCCTGGCGGCGGCGCTGCTGGTTGGTTACTTGGCCGAACGCGGCTGGGACCGTAGCTACCGCCGGTCGATTGCCGCCATGCTCGCCGGCAACATCGTCATCTACTTGGTAGGCCTGCCCTGGTTGGGCATCAATGTCGGGCTCCATGTCGGCGCGACCCTCGGTGCCGGGCTCACCCCGTTCATCCCCGGCGACATCGTCAAGCTGCTGCTCGCCGCCGCTGTACTCCCGTCGGCCTGGCGGCTGCTGGGCCCGCGCCGGTGAGTTCGCCGGGAGCTTCGATTTCGTCGCAGCGGCGTTCCCGCCTAGAATGGCTGGCGAAACCCGGTGGGCCCGAGCGGCCCCGGGTCACGCCCCGTCTCAAATCAACAACCGGCCGGTAATCACGAGCGTCCTCGCGCTCCGCCAGATCAAGGAGGCCTGCTTTGGCAGTTATTGACGATGTAGTCGGAGTCATCGAAAAGACTCTCAAAGACGTCGATACCTCGGCCATCACCCTGGGGACCAGCTTCGAGAAGGATCTCGGCGCCGACTCGCTCGACCTCGTCGAGTTGATTATGGAACTCGAAGAGCACTACGACCTGACGATTCCCGACGAAGACGCCCAGAAGATCACCACCGTTGGCGAAGCCGTTAAGTACATCGGCGCCAACGCCGCCGAGTAACCCCGCGCGGCGTCACATCCCATGGAGGCGCCCGCGCATGGCCGCTGAAACCCCGGTTCCCGACGTACCGCGACCCGCCGACTTCGACTCCTTCTGGGAAGACGCGCTCACCGAAGCCCGACAATTTGGGCTCAACGCCACGGTCACCGAGGACCCGCTGCGCTCCAACGAGCGCGCCATCGTCTACAAAGTCTCGCTTACCAGCCTAGAGCGCGTCCGCGTCGGCGGCTGGTACGCGGTGCCGCGCGGCGCCGGGCCCTTCCCGGCCTTGCAGATGGTCCCCGGCTACAGCATGCGCGCCAGCCTCTCCGTGCGCGCGCTGGCCGAGCAGGGCATCGCCACGCTCTGGTTAGCGATCCGCGGCCACGACTTCGACAGCCAGATCATCCCCGGCTTCCCCGGTTTCCTGTGCCACAACATCACCGACCGCCACCGCTACATTTACCGCGGCGGATTCTGCGACGCCGTCCGCGGCATCGACTTCCTGCGTAGCCGCGACGAGGTCGACACCTCGCGAATCGCCGCCGCCGGCTCCAGCCAGGGCGGGGCGCTCACGCTGGTCACGGCCGCGCTCGCCGGCGACATCATCGCCGCGGCCCCCGACGTCCCGTTCCTTACGAACTACCGCTACTGCGTCGAAGCCTCCTCGTCCTACCCCTACGCCGAGATCGCCGACCTGCTCCGCGCCCATCCCGGGCTTGCAGAGTCCATCTGGGACACGGTGGCTTACTTCGACACGGTCAACTTCGCCCCGGCCATCACCTGCCCGGTCCTGCTGGCGGTCGGTCTCCAGGACGACATCTGCCCCGCGCCGGCATCGCTGGCCATGGCCGACTCCATCAGCGGCCCGGTCGAGCTGGCGGTCTATCCGGATGCCGCCCACGAGGCCGGCACGGCCTTCGCCCATGCCGGCCGCAAGATCGACTGGCTCAAGGCGCAACTCGGCGCCCGCTTGCTGTAGAAACGGCCTGGCCCGCGCGGATTCCGGCATTATTCACCGCGCATCGATAGCCGCTCGCTAGGCCAATCGGATGCCCTTTTGACAGTCCATAGAACGCGCGCATAACATCGACCAAGAAGCCTCCGCCAGCCTATCCGGCCAATCGAGCAAGCAAGAGGGACAACCGTCGCCGGCCGGCCGGTGAATCGGCCCAACACCATGTACACCCTCCGCTAACTGCAGATGTTCGAAGCCGTCGCCCGCCACGGCAGCTACTCACGCGCCGCCGAAGAACTGGGCGTCAGCCAGCCCTCGGTTTCGGTCTAGGTCCAGGAGCTCGAAAAAGAGCTCGGCGTCGAGGTTTTCGCCCGCAGCGGCCGCCGCAGCACCCTCACCGAGGTCGGCACCCTCTTCTACGCCCGCACGGTGCGCATCCTCGAAGGCATCGAAGAGTCGCTGGTCGAGGTCGACGGTTATCTCGGGCTCGAGTGCGGCCGGGTGCGGGTCGGCGCCACCGAGGTGTTGGGCCTCAACCTGCTTCCCGAGCTCATTGCCGTCTTTGCCGAGGCCCACCCGGGCGTCGACCTCGAACTGACGCTGGAGCCCAACTAGGACCTCCTCGACGGGCTCCAGAACGACCACCTTGACATCGCCTTTGGCGATCTCGAACTCTCGGCCGACGGTCCCGTCCAGGCCCGGGTCATCGCCCACACCGACTACGTCCTGGTCACCGGCCGGCAGCACCAGCTATCGCCGCAGCAAAAAGTCGCCTCCAACGACCTGGCCGACGAGGCGTTCATCGTCGAGGGGCTCGACTCGCCCTCCCGCCAGAGGCTCGAATGGCTGGCCACCGGCATGGTTGGCGCCACCCCGGTGGTGGCGATGCAGGCCGGCAGCGGCGACACCCTCAAGCAGATGATCAAGGCCCACTTGGGAGTCGCCGTCACCTACCGGGTGTGCATCGAGTGGGAATACGCGGCCAGCCAGGTGCACGTGGTGGAGATCACCGACCTGGGCACCGGCCGCGACCTCTACCAGTACAGCGTGGCCGACGGTGCGCCGAGCCCGGCGGCGACCGCCTTCACAGAACTGGCCGCGTAGCACTTCCCGAACGCCTAGACCGCTCCGCGGCCTTCCTCTCTCTCGCCTGATCCCCCGTTTGGCGGCTGCTGTGTGTCACCGTGACGAAGCCGATTGGAGGTCGCCGTGGGACTTGGCCGCGAAACGGAACAAAAAGCGGTCGGTGACAGCTAGTCGGGGGCGCCCATCAGAATCAGTTCCTCGCCGCACTCGCCGAAGATATTGAAGGCCAGCGCCTCGTCGTCCACTCCCTCGCGCAGCAGGGCCTCGTCAATCCGCTGATTTAGCTCTACGAACCTCACCTCACGCTCGGTCTTGGGCAGATCCAGCAGGTCGGCGATGCCGTCGCAGAACTCCTGCGTGAGGGTTTCGACGGTGACGACTTCGGGCCCGCCGCAGCCCGCCAGGAACACGATCACCGCCCCGATAAGCACGAGCCTTTTCATCGCGAGCTCTCCTCCAGAAGGCAGGCCGCGATCACTACTCCACCTGCCCTGGAGAAGAACCTCACGCAGTGACCTAGAGCGCCGCCAGCCCCACGCCGTCCACGGACAGCTGGTACAGCCAGTTGGTGAAGATTCCCAGGGCCAGCGTTGCGACCCCGGTCACGAGGATCACGGTGCCCAGCGAGTCCGGGATCGAGTCGCTCGGCCGGGCCGCGGCCTCCTCGTCTTCCTCGTCCAGCATGAAGGCGTGCACGATGACGCGCAGGTAGTAGTAGGCCGACACGACTGACGCCAGCACCAGCACCACGGCCAGCCAGTTCAAGTCGGCCAACACCAGCGCCTGGATGATTATCAGCTTGCCGAAGAACCCGGCCAGTGGCGGCACGCCGGTGAGCGACAGCATGAAGGCGGCCAGCATCAGCGCCGGCATCAGGTTGCGCCTGGCCAGCCCCTTGAACGCCGACAGTTCCACGCTGCCGGTGCGCCGTTCCACCAGGAACACCACCGCGAAGGCGCCCACGTTCATGAACGTATACATGACGCCGTAAAACAGCAGCGTGTGGAAGCCGCTGTAGACCAGGCCGCTGGTCGTCGAAGTGGCCGTCGCGATCCCGGCCAGCATGTAGCCGCTGTGGGCGATGCTCGAGTAGGCCAGCATCCGTTTCACGTTCGTCTGGGCCACGGCGATCAGGTTCCCGCCGATCATCGTCGCCGCCGCCAGCACCAGCAACAGTATCTGCACGTTTTCGATCAGCGGTTCGAAGGCGACGCCCAGGAAGCGCACCAGCAGCGCCAGCGCAGCCAGCTTCGGCCCCACCGACATGAACGCCGTCACCGGCGTCGGCGCACCCTCGTAGGCATCCGGCGTCCAGGCGTGGAAGGGCACCAGCGCCACCTTGAAACCCAGCCCCACCAGCACCAGCCCGAAGGCGAAGTAGGTGGCCGCCTCGTCGGTCCCGGCGGCCAGCGCGTCGGCGATCCCGGTCAGGCTGGTGCTGCCCGTGATCCCGAAGGTCCAGGCCACGCCGTAGGCAAAGATGGCCGTTGCGAAGGCCCCCAGCACAAAGTACTTCACCGCCGCCTCGCCGGAGCGCTTGCGGGTGCGGGTGAACGCGGTCAGCACGTACACCGGAATCGACATCAACTCCACCGCGATCAGGATCGTAATCAGGTCGGTCGCCCCGACCACCAGCATCATGCCGGTGGCCGAAAACAGCATCACCGCCGCCAGCCCGGCGAACGGCACCTTTTCGAGTTGGTCCACGGCCATGATCAACACCAGCGGCGTCACCAGCAGGAACAGGAAGCGGAAGAACACCGTGAAGTGGTCCACGGTCACCTGGCCGTCGAAGATGGCCAGCGGCCCGTCGTTCATCGCCGCCAGATTCAGCGCCGCCGCCACCATGTTGGCGGCCACCACCAGCATGACGACCATCCAGCGGTTGTCGCGGCGACTGAAAGCCCACACCAGCAGGATGGCCATGGCGGTCACGGACACGATGATTTCGGGCAGCAGCAGTTTCAGCTCTTCCATCATGCTCATCCGGCTCGCCGCTCATTTCTCAGTGCCGTCATCGGTAGGTCGCGATCGCCGCCGTGGCGGTATCCAGCAGATTCACGAAGGTTCCCGGCGAGATGCCCACCCACATCACCAGCGCCACCAGCGGCAGCAGCGCCATCACCTCGACCCGGTTGGCGTCGGGGATGCGGGCGAAGGCCGCGCTGCGCAACTCGCCAAACACCACCCGCTTGTACATCCACAGCATGTAGGCCGCCGCCAGCACCACGCCCAGCAGCGACAGCACCCCGGCCACGTATGACCAGCCAAACGCCGCCAGCAGTACCATGAACTCGCCCACGAAACCGCTCATCATCGGCAGCCCCAGCGACGCCAGACTAAAGAAGCCCAGCAGCAGCGCGTACACCGGCATCCGCTTCGCGAAACCGCCCAGGTCGGCGAAGAGCCGCGTGTGGGTGCGGTCGTAGACGATCCCGACGCACAGGAACAGCGCCCCGGTCACCAGCCCGTGGCTAAACATCTGCACGATCGCCCCGTCGATCCCGATCTGCTCCTGACTGAAAATGCCCAGGGTCACGAAGCCCATATGGCTCACGCTCGAGTAGGCCACCAGTTTCTTCAGGTCGCGTTGCATCATCGCCACAAGCGCCCCGTTGATGATCGCCACCACCGACAGCGCCATCACCGCCACCCGGAACTCGTCCACCGCCTCCGGCGTCAGCGGCAGCACGTAGCGCAGGAAGCCATAGCCGCCCATCTTCAGCAGCACCCCGGCCAGGATCACGCTGCCGCCGGTGGGCGCCTCCACGTGGGCGTCCGGCAGCCAGGTATGGAACGGGAACATCGGCGCCTTGATCGCGAACGTCAGGAAGAACGCCCCGAACACCGCCGTCTGCAGGTGACTCGACACGCCGATTTCGGGCAGCAGGATCACGTTGAAGCTGCCGGCGTCGAAGGCGATCACCAGGATCGCCAGCAGCATCAGCACGCTGCCGATAAACGTGAAGATGAAGAACTTGATCGTCGCGTAGATGCGGTTCGGCCCGCCCCAGACACCGATCAGCAAGTACATCGGGATCAGCACCAGTTCCCAGAACACGTAGAACAGCACCAGGTCCAGGGCCATGAACACGCCCAGCAGCCCGGTTTCGAGCAGCAGCATCGCCGCCATGTATTCCCTCACCCGGCGGTTGATCGACAGCCAGGACGTGGCCACCACGATCGGCGTCAAAATCGCCGTCAGCAGCACCATCAGCACGCTGATACCGTCCACCCCCAGCCGGTAGCTGATGTCCAGGGCGGCGATCCAATCGCGCTCTTCGAGGAACTGGTAGCCCTCGACCCCGGGGTCGAACTCCGCCACCATCGCCACCGCCGCCAGCAGGCTCACCAGCGCCGCCAGCATCGCCACCGCGGCGGCCGCCGAGCGCCCGCGGGTCAGCAGCACCAGCGCCGCTCCGGCCAGCGGCACCCACAGGATCACCGACAGCAGCGGGAATCCCGATTCAGCCATCGCGCATCGTCCGTTGGGTCAACTCATACCTACCTGAAAATCATCAACGCGCCGACGGACACCACCGCCCCCAGCGCCATCAGGAAAACGTAGTTTTGAACCTGCCCGGTCTGTACCTGTCGCGCCGCGCCGCCCAGCGCCCGCACGGTCCAGCCGATCAGGTTGGCGATCCCGTCCACGATCTTCGCGTCGATCGCCCAAAGGATGAACCCGAGCACCTTGGTGGTCGCCACGATGCCGTAGTTCACGATCTCGTCGATGTGGTACTTGCGGTATAGCAGGCTGTGCATGCCCGGCACGAACTGCCCGATGGACTCCGCCCGCGGCGCGCCGCGCGAGTAGATCATGTAGGCGCCCAGCGCGCCCAGCAGCGCCACCGCGGTCGAGATCACCGCCAGTGATATCGCAATGATGGTCTGGTTGCCCGTCAGTTCGAAGTGCAAGATGCCCGGCGCGTGGTGCAGGAAGTCGTGGATCAGCCCGTGCTCGGGCGGGAATCCGAGCACCGCCCCGGCGCCCATCGCCAGCACGGCCAGCAGCGCCAGCGGCGCCACCATCACCGCCGGCGACTCGTGGGCGCGCTCGTGCAGTTCCGCGTCGCGCGGGTCGCCGTGGAAGGTCATGATGACCATTCGGAACGTGTAGAAGGCCGTTAGCAGCGACGCCGCCAGGCCCAGCGCCCAGAACACGATGAACAGCCCGTCGCCGTCCAGCGAGGCCCCGCGCATGAACGCCCCGGCCAGAATCTCGTCCTTGCTCCAGAAGCCGGCCAGGGGGAAGATGGCCGACAGCGCCAGCCCGCCCACCAGGAACGTGCCGTAGGTCCATTTCAGCTTGCGCCGCAGCCCCCCGTAGCGGGTCATCTCCTGCTCGTCGTGCATGGCGTGGATCACACTGCCCGAACCCAGGAACAAAAGCGCCTTGAAGAAGGCGTGGGTCGCCAGGTGAAATATCGCGGCCGTGTACACCCCGGCCCCCAGGGCCAGGAACATCAGCCCCAGTTGGCTCACCGTTGAGTAGGCCAGCACTCGTTTGATATCGGTCTGCACCACCGCGATCGTCGCCGCGAACAGCGCCGTAAACGCCCCAACCCCGCCCACCACCAGCAGCGCCGTTGTGTGGACCTCGAAAATCGGCGCCATCCGCGCCACCATGTAGACCCCGGCGGTCACCATCGTCGCCGCGTGGATCAGCGCGCTCACCGGCGTCGGGCCCTCCATCGCGTCGGGAAGCCAGATGTGCAGCGGGAACTGTGCCGACTTACCCATCGCGCCCACGAACAGCAGCAGCGCGATCACCAGCACGGTTTCGGGATCGGCCTGCCCGACCTGGGCGAACACCGCGCCGTATTCCAGCGTACGGAAATTCCAGAAGATCATGAAGATCGCGATCGCGAAGCCGAAGTCGCCGACCCGGTTCACCAGGAACGCCTTCATCGCCGCGTTGTTGGCGCTCTCGCGGTCGTGCCAGAACCCGATCAGCAGGTACGAGCAGACCCCCACCAGTTCCCAGAACACGAACAGCGACAGGAAGTTGTTGGCCATCACCAGCATGACCATCGAAAACACGAACAGCGGCAGCCAGGCAAAGAAGCGTGCGAACGAGCCGTCGTGGGCCATGTAGCCGATCGAATACACGTGCACCAGGAAGCTCACCCCGGTCACCACCAGCAGCATCACCACGGTCAGCTCGTCCACCAGGAAGCCGATGTTGATCGCCAGCGAGCCCGAGGCCAGCCATTCGAATAGCGTCGCCTCGCCGTATTCGCCCTCGGCCCACAGCCACACCGTCAGCAGGAACGCCGCCAGGATGCCGGCCGAGCCGATCACCCCGGTGGCCTTCTTCAGGTAGCGCGGCCCCAGCAGGCCGTTGATGGCGAACGCCAGCAGCGGCGCCAGCGGGATCAACCACGGATGCTCGATCATTGCCCCGTCCCTACCACTTCATCCCGTCCATCCGGTCTGTGTAGAGCTCGCGGGCCTTGCGGCTCACCACTACCAGGATCGCCAGCCCTACCACCGATTCCGACGCCGCGATCGTCAGCGACGCCAGCGTCAGCATGTAGCCGCCCATGTCTTCGTTGAACACCCCGAACGCGCCCATCGTCAGGTTCACGCCCTGGAGCATCAGTTCCATGCTCAACAGGACCACGATCAGGCTGCGCCGCACCAGCACCCCCAGCATGCCCAGCGCGAACAGGATCGCTCCCACGTACAGGTAGGCGTTCAGCGAGTCGGCCATATTGCCGCGCCCCCTTCCGCGCGCTCGTCGTCCGGGCCGGTCACGTCATCCACCGGGTCCGGGGCGTCCGGCAGCTTGTCTTCATCCGGCCGGCGCGCCAGCAGCAGCGCCCCCACCGAGGAAGCCAACAGCAATACCCCGGCGATCTCGAACGGCAGCAGGTATTCATTGAAGAGCACCTCGGCCAGCGCCTGCCCGGTGCCGCCCAACTCGGCGATCGCCGCCGCGTCATAGGCGCCGCGCGCCGCCTCGGCCAGCGGCTCGGTGTTCAGTGCGATCCAGCCGGCCTCCACCAGCAGCAGGATTGCCAGCGGGATCCCCAGCCACAACTGGTTCTTGTGCAGGTAGGGCTCGCCGGCCTCGTGGCGCAGGTCCAGCAGCATGATCGTGAACAGGAACAGCACGATGATTGCCCCGGCGTAGACCATCACCTGGATCACCGCCAGGAACATCGCGTCCATCACCGCGAACAGCCCGGCCACGTGGAACACCACCACCACCAGGCTCAGCGCGCTGCGCACCGGGCTGCGCACCAGCACCGTTGCCAGCGCCGCCAGCACGGCGATCACCGCCATGTAGACGAAGGTGATGTCTTCTATCAACACCGGCTAATCCTTGTCGATCGACGCGCTCTTGCGCGCCCAATTGGAAGAAACTTCGTTATCGAACAGAGCCTGCTCCGGGTGTTCCCACAGCGTCATCATTTCGTCGTCGGTGATAATCAGATTGGTGCGGTTGCCGGTGGCCAGCCGGTAGGCCGGCGTCACCTGCAGCGCGTCCACCGGGCAGGCTTCGATGCAGAGGTGACAAACGATGCAGCGCCCCAGGTCGAACTCATAGCGTTCCACCCAGCGCGTCCCGTCGGCGGCCTCCGAGGTATCGATGCGGATAACCTCGTTGGGGCAGGCGGTCTCGCAGAGCCCGCAGCCCACGCAGGCCGAGTTGCCGGTCAGCGCGTCGCGGCGCATCCCCACCCCGCCGCGGAACCGCTCCGCGATCGGCCGGGGCTTCTCCGGGTAGTCGAAGGTCACCGGCTTGCGCGTGCCGATCGATATGATTCGCCGCAGTCCCGCCAGCATTCCGGTTCCCAGTGGCATGGCGCTTAGCTCCAGACCATCCGCAGGACGCTGGCGACCAGCAGGTTCAGCACCCCGAGCGGCAGCAGGATCTTCCAGCAGAACGACATCAACTGGTCATAGCGCAGCCGCGGCAGCGTCGCCCTGAGCCAGAAGTAGCCAAACATCAGCGTCAGCGCCTTGGCCATCGTCCACACCACCCCGCTCACCCCCTCCAATCCCGGAATCGTGAACCCGTTCCAGCCGCCCAGGTACAGGACGGTCACCAGCATCGACATCAGGAACATGTTGGCGTACTCGGCGATGAAGAACATCGCGAAGCGGATGCCGGTGTACTCCACGAAATAGCCGGCCACGATCTCGGTTTCGGCCTCCGGCAGGTCGAACGGCGCGCGGTTCGTCTCCGCCACGCCGGACACAATGAAGATCAAGAAACCCAGGAACTGCGGCGCCACCAGCCACATGTGCCTTTGCGATTCGACGATGTCGATCAGGCTGAACGACCCGGCGTACACCACCACCGCCAGCACCGCCAGGCCCAGGGTCAGTTCGTAGCTGATTATTTGCGCGCCGGAGCGCAGCGCCCCGAAGTGGGCGTACTTGCTGTTCGAGCTCCAGCCCGACATCACCGGCCCGTAGGTGTTCAGTGAACCCAGCGCCAGCACGAAGAGGATGCCCACGTTCAGATTGGTTATCCAGAGCCCGGTCTCGCGGCCGATCTCGACCATCGGCCCGAACGGGATCACCGACCAGGCCGCGATCGCTGGGATCACCATGAACAGCGGCGCCACCCAGAACACCACCCGGTCGGCGGCCGGCGGGATAATGTCTTCCTTGGTGCCCAGCTTGATGCCGTCGGCCACCGTCTGGAACAGTCCCAGCGGCCCCACCCGGTTCGGGCCGCGACGCGACTGGATGCGGCCCAGGATCTTGCGTTCCGCCAGCACGAAGATCAGCGGCGCGGCCAGGAAGATCAACAGCACCACTAGGCCCTTGGCCAGCAGCGCGAGCGTGCTTACCAGGTCCACTACGCCTCACCGTCCAGGCGGGTGATCGCCACCGGCACCGCGTCGGGCCGCGCCGGGCGCAGGTCGCGAGCCGGCGCCTCGGCCAGGTAGTCGGGCAGGTAGGCCAC
>JASLPR010000022.1 GCA_030744875.1 Chloroflexota bacterium | reverse complement strand
CCGGGTAAGCAGGCCGTCGGTCAGGGCTTGGTGCAGGTCGCCGACGCCGTCGTTGTCGTCGAAATGGACGTAGCCGAGCCGGTCGCCGCACTGGGTGACACGGAGGGCCGGGTCTTCGTCGACGATTTGGCAGTGGCCGACGTCGAGGAGCACATAGAGGTCGTCGCGCCCGGTCTCGGCGATGAAATCGAGCATGGCGGCGACGCTGTCGATGCCGCTGTTGGGGAAGGGCTCGATGCAGAGGCGTATCTGCGCTTCGGTCGCGGCGGCGGCGAGTTGAACGGCCGACTCGCGAAAGCGCGCGCGCGCCTCCGGGCCGGGCCCGGGAGCGGCGATGTAGGCGACCGGCGCGCCCAGAGAGGCGGCTTCGCGCAGGGCGGCCGCGACGCGGGCGACGGCCTGCGCCTGCGCCGTCTCGTCATCTGAATAGAGGGTTACACCTTCCGGGAAGAGATGGCCGGCGGCCAGGCAGGTGATCGGGGGAACCGGGTCGGGCGCGAGCGCCGCGAAGCCGGGATCGACATCGACCGTGTCATAGCCGAGCTCAAGCATGGCGCGGGCGTTGGCGAAGGGGTCGCCGGGGAGTCCCCAGAGACAGGCGGTGAGCTGCATCTTTCGGTCTCCGGTGGAGTTTCTTCTTGCCGAATCGAGGGTACAAGGAAGCGGATAAGGCAGTTTAAGAGTTATTCGGTCGGTTTGCCGGGGAATCGGGGCGACGGATGGAGAAAGACGGCTATGCGCATGGCCGGGATGGTGCTAACTATGTACAGGCGTTTGGCCTCTTCTCCTGATTCCCCTACCCGGTGGTCAATGCCTACGGAAGGCGCCGTTTCAGGCGGCTCGATTTATCGGGCTTCCCGGACGGCGCCTTCCTCTTTGCGGCCCGGGCTCGGGTCGGCGCATTCTTGGTCTGGCGGCGGGAACCATCAGGATCTGTTCGCGGCTAGCAGCAGTCGTCCTCGTGGCCGCAGTTGCGGCAGACGCTGAGGGTGCCGCCGCGCAGATCGGGCATCGGCTGACTGCACATCGGGCACGGTTGGGGCGGCGCCTCAACGGGGCCGCGCCGGGAGCGCGGTGGGGACGGCGCAGCTTGATCGGCTTTGTTCTCGGGTGCGGTCATTGCCTTCGAGGCTAATCGATGCGGGCCGGACCCGGTTAGCCGAAATCGGCTAAAAGCCGGCGTCGAGCAGGTCGTAGAAGTCGTCTTCGGCGTTGGCCAGCTGCCCGCGGCGCTCGTGCAGCGCGAACGTGGCCCAAGAGTTGTTGTGGGCTTCGGCGTCGCCCACGAACCAGCAGGCGCCGCGCAGCGTCGGCAGCGAGACCGCCATCCGCGCGATGGCGTTGAACATCCAGCCGCCCGTGTAGCTGGCCTCGGGGGCGTTGGCGCCTTCGACGCCGCGGGCAGCGGTATTGTATTCGGTTACCCAGACGTCCATCGGCGCGATGCCGTTTTCGAGTTCGACGGCGCGGTTCACCTGGTGCCAGGTGTCGGCGACGTTGGTCTGCCAGCGGTAGCCATGGGAGTCGACCGGCTCGTCCCAGGGTTCGAGCGGGCCGCCGGAGGCGACCGGATCACCGTAGACGTGCTCGGACCAGGCGTGGGGCAGGCGGTCGCGCTCGCGGCCGACTCCGACGATGAGCGACTTGGTGCGGTAGGCCAGGCGGGCCCAGGGGGAGTCTTCGAGGCCGGCGGGGTTGGGTTCGTCAGGCCCGATGGGGTTGAAGGCGGCGAGGGCCGGGGGGAGGCGGGGGGCGTTGGGGTTGTGGATGGCGGCCGTCATCCAGAAGTTGCGGGTGTCTTCGGGCGGGGTGCCCCAGCCGTTGAATTCGCGGGCCAGCACCTCGGGTGTCGGTGAGCCTTCGAGCTGGGGCTCGTTGCCCTGCTGGATCATGATCCCCGCGAACTCGGGCGCGCCCATGATCTCGGCCAGCCGCGGGTAGTACTCGTCGCGCTCGGCGTCGTTGCGGGGAATGGCGATGGCGGGCCGGTAGTCGATGCGCAGGATGATCGGCGACGCCGGGTAGCTGTCGCGGAGCCGCTGGATACGCACCCGAACCGCCTCGCGGTGGAACTCCTCCTGGTCGCCGGCGAAGCACATGACCCGCTCGACGAATGGCGTGCCGTCGGCGTATTCCTTGCGCGGATGCGGCCAGTGGACCCCGCAGAAACGAACGCTGTCGCGGATCTCCTGCAGCGTCGCCAGGTAGGAGCGGGCGCGCTCTTCCTGACCGGCCGAGCCGACCCGGCGCAGGCCGTTGCGGTAGGCGCTGTCGATCTGGTCGAGCAGGGCGATGCGGTCGGACTCGGGGAGCCATTCGAGCCCACCGCGGGTGATGTGCAGATCCGGCAGGCGGTCGTGGAGATCGGCGGCGTCGGTGAGCGCGACCAATTGGCGGATGCGGTCTACCGCAATGGCCGGCAGCCGGGCGGTTTCTGATTCGGCGAGGGCGTGGTTGAAGGCGGCTATCCCGAGCTCTTCATCGCCGGCGGCGAAGAACTGGAAGGCCCGCCCGTAGCGATCGACCAGGCTGGTGCTCGGGAACGGCGGGGTGGGGGGATCGTCGGCGGAATGGGAAGGTTCGGTCTCGGAACGCAGCGCCGGCGGCGGCAGCAACGCGATGGCAAGGCTGGCCAGGCCGGCGGCGCGCAGGAAGTGGCGGCGGCTGTGGCGGGGCGGGCGAGTCTCGGCCCTGGACGTGGCGGTCGTCTCCGTGGTCGGCGCGGCGAAGAGGTCCATGGAAGGGAACGCGGGTTGACGACTACGGGTTACGCGGCGGCGGTGGCTCAAGAGGGGGCGAGATCCGGTTGGCCGCGCAAGAAGGCTCCGGCGATGCGGTTGAAGTTCGCGGGATCCTCGACCTGCAGCGAATGGATGGTGTCCGGCATCTCGACCAGCCGGATGTCGGCCATCTCGTCGACCATGCGCGCGGCCCGCTCGGCTAGCAGAGCCTCGCTGTGCTCGCCGCGCAGCAGCAGGGTGGGGGCCTGGATGCGGCGGACGTCTTCCCAGAGATCCCAGCGCTCGAAGTCGAAGATGCCGGGGTCGAGTCGCTCGCGCAGCTTGCCGCCGCTGGTCCAGTCGAAGTGATTGAAGATGAACTCGGCCGGGTCTTCGATGTCGGGTCGTGGGAGGGCGTTGGTGGCGATGTGCTCGAGTAGCTCGTCGTAGCCGTCCCACTCGCGCTGGGCGTCGCGCCAGCTGTTGCGGCGGCCTTCGGCGCGCTCCATGGTCAGCTCGGCGCCCATGTCGACGATAACCAACCGGGAGCAGGGGATCTTGCCGGAGCCGACCAGTTTCATGGCGATGGCGCCGCCGAGGCTGTGGCCGACGATGATGGGATGGCGCAACTCAAGGCACTCGATCAGTTGCTCCATGTCGCGAGCGTAGTCTTCGATCCTGTAGGACGCGGCGCGGGCGCTCTGGCCGTGGCCGCGCAGGTCGGGGGCGATGACATGGAAGTCGTCCATCAGGCTGCGGGCGAAGAGGTCCCAGCGCACGCCGGTGCCCATGATGCCGTGGATTATCAGGACATCAGGGCCGGAGTCACCCCACTCACAGTAGTGCAGGCCGACTTCTTCGAGGGCGACCAGGCGGCTGCAATGTTCGTAGGCGTGGCTGGGCAAGGGGTTCCTTCGGGACTCTCTCGTTGGGCGGGCCGCGGTGGGACGATTGCGGGCGCCGGTGGGGGTTCGACGAGGATAACCCGACCCGGGGAACGGGGGTAGGAAAAGAGGGATGCATGATGGCGAATCCAGATTGGAGATTCGGGACGCGCAACGGGGGCGTTAGTAGACTGTGAAACTGTCCATCCGAACGTAGGATCCGTTTACATAGAACTCTATCCAGAGAGTGCCCGGGTATCTCGATACACCGTCTGGATTTGTCCAGCCCGGTTTCATGTAGCCTCCGCGGCAGTTTGAAGATGGGCACGGGGTCCATGAAGAGGTCGTATCAGTGTTGCCGCACCAAAGCCATCGAGTTGATATCGACCACCCCTGTGGCCACCAGTCGACGACGTAGACCACGCAAAAGGTGGCCGGAAGCGGGTCGCCCGGCATAGAGTTGAGCCACTGTACGCCGCTGCTCCATCCACTATCGCAGTCACCGTCGCGGGCGATCCCTACTGACTGGATAAGGCTGCCAGCTGACGGTGGTCGCGGAGTCGCGGTTGGCTGGGGTCTGGGAGTGGAGGTGGCAGCCGGCACCGGCGTAGATTGAACGGGCGGGGCTAGTGCGCCTGCTCGGTGCCTGGCAATCCAGTCATCAATGACGGCCCTTACACGGTCCGAAGGTACGAGGAAACCTGTACTCTCCACGCCTTCTTGGATCCACTTGAACACGGGAACGCCCACGAGCACTCCCCGGTTGTCGAAGGCGGCTCCGCCGCTGTTCCCCGGATTTACCGCCGCGTCGGTCTGCAAATACTCGAACACCCCGTCATAGATGCGGGACGAGAAGATTCCCCTCGTGACGGTCAGACTTTGCAGACACAGCAGGTAGCCGAGAATAGTCATGTCGCTTGCCAGAGGGAAGCTTGCCGAACTACCGAACTTCACGTATCCGACGGAACCGGGCGGAACCGGCATACGTAGCAGTGCGAGGTCAACGCCGGGGTCACTGGCAACAATCGCCGCCGCACTCGTGCGGCCATCATTGAACACGAGGCCGACTGTCGAATGCCCCGCAGATTCAGGCTGCCCACGTGGCGCGTTCGATCGATGAAGGGGACGATGAGATTCAGGCCCGGGTGTAGCGTCCTGTGGTAGCGGCCAAGCCGCTCGACAATTCCGCACTGAGACTGGGAAACCTGCCGTATCCCGAGCGCTGCTGCTGCGATCACTAGGAGCGCAATTGCAATGAGGATGTAGGTCGCGGGTCCCATCAATCCTTCAAGTTCCATTCGTTCCTCCCCGTCCGGTCTTGCCCGTGGCTTCGCCGATTTCCCCTACGCACGCCTGCCGTGGTGCTCGCTGTTTCAGTTCGGCCTTGTTTGGGCCGTTTTGGCAGACGAATGAGGGTACGAGATCTTGGATTTGAGCTCTTGCCCTTCCCCGCCCTACTCTCGACGATGGCTTGGGGTAAATAGGTAGTGACGTGAGGTGTGGGATTTCGGGGCTGAATGATTGTGTTCGGTATATGTATGGTATATTGCGGGTCCCCTAAAAAACGAGGACTGGAGACCTGTAAGTGCTGCAAACGGATGAAGGAGGCGGGCGGAGCCTATTAGGAGAAGAGGGCGGGCGTGGCCTGTGGGATGCGGTGGAAGGTGACGGGCGAGACCCGTTAAAAGAGGAAAGCAGGCGGGGCCGGCTGGAGGCGGTGGATGGAGATGAGCGGCGGAGGAAGTCGGAGAGCATTAGGGCGGCGATGCTGAAGGTGGAGCGGCGGTGGGGGCTGCGGGCGTCGGGGCGGATGTTCGGCGGGCAGTACGAGGCGCCGGCGGGGCTGGCGATGGAACTGCCGGAACTGGATCGCGCGACCGGGTTCGGTGGCGTCCCGCGGGGGAAGCTGACGGAGTTCACCGGGCCGGCGTCGAGCGGCAAGCTGACGCTGGCGCTGCGGGCGCTGGCGACGGCGGTGCAGGCGGGCGGGGTGGCGGCGTATATCGATCTGCCGGGGACTTTTTACCCGCCGGCGGCGACGGCGATGGGGATCGACCTGGAACGGCTGGTGGTGGTGCGTCCGGAGGACGGGGCGGCGGCGGTGAAGGCGGGGTCGATTCTGCTGCTGAGCGAGGGATTTGACGCGGTGTTGCTGGACCTGGGTGGGGCGCGGGTGCGACCGGATGCGCTGGCGCGATTGACGGACCTGTCGGCGCGCAGCCGGGCGGCGACGATGGCGGTGACCCGCGACGGTAGCCGGGCGACGGCGGGGCTGCGCTTCTTCGCGTCGCTGCGGCTGGGGGTGCGGCGGCGGGACTGGCTGTGGCGGGAGGGTCCGCTGGGTCGGGTGCCGGCGGGGATGCGGCTGGAGGTGGAGGTGCTGAAGACGCGCAGCGCGACGGCGGAGGGGGGGCTGGTGGTGGATTGCCCGTTTGACGGGCAAAGGTTCGAGCTGGAGGAAGAGTTCCGCCGGGACGGCGGCGAGAAAGCGGTCGGGGACCGCGGGTTGGTGGTTTATGGAGTGGGGAGCCGGCAGGGGCGACGAGGGCTTCATGAACGAGCGTTGCTTGAACTGGAATAGGCCCTCCGCCGTTCCGGCGGCGAGGAGGAGACGGTCGTGGACCGCGGGGACCGCTTCATGAAGGTGATGGTGCGGGAGGAGGCACGCTACGGCGATGATCTGGTTTTGGATGATGGCGAGGAGATGTTGCCGGGTAGCCGGGAGAGCGTGGACGCGGGACAGGAAGACGAACCCCGCCGCTCCGGCGGCAGAGAAGCGGCCGGGGACCGCGAGGACCGTGAGCGGGAAGCTGATGTGGAAACGGCCCCCCGCCGCTCCGGGGGCAGAAAGGCGGTCGTGGACCGCCGGAAGACGCTGTGTGTCTGGACGCCGTGGTTTCGGACCGAACTCGAGGCGCGCGAGCAGCCGGAGTGGGTGGAGTTGCCGCGAGCGGTCTACCGGGCCGGGTCGCAGAAACGAGAACTGGTGGAGGTGTCGCCGGGCGCGGCGGAGGCGGGGCTGGCGGTGGGGATGAGCTTCAAGGAGGCGCAGATGCGCTGCCCGCCGGCGGTGTTTATCCCGGACGACGAGGCGAAGTACAGGGCGGCGTTTGCGCGGGTGCTGGACGTGATGGATCAATTCTCGCCGGTGGTGGAGGCCGTCGGGCCGGGGCTGGCGTTCATGGACGCGACCGGGCTGGAGCCGCTGTACGGGCCGGATGCGGATCTGGTGCGCCGGGTGCGGGCGGCGGTGCAGGAGGCGACCAGCTATGTGGGCCGGGTGGGGCTGGCGGAGGGTGGCTTCGCGGCGGAGATCGCGGCGCGGACGGCGGGAGATGACGGAGTGGCGGTGGCGATGGGGGCGGATGCCGAGTACCTGGCGGGATTGCCGCTGGAGATGTTGCCGCTGGGCGAGAAGGCGTTGAAGCAGTTGCGGCTGCTGGGCATCCGCGACCTGGGTGAGTTCGCGGAGTTGCCGGCGAATACGGTACGGGCGAAGTACGGTGAGGAAGGGGGGGGGGCGCAGCGGCTGGCGGCGGGCCGGGACGACCGAAGACTGGAGCCGCGCGAGCGGCCACTGGTGCTGGAGGAGGAGGTGGAGTTCGAGTGGGAGGAGCATAACCTGGATCGGATCACGTTTGCGCTGCAGGCGCTGGCAGACCGGCTGGCGCGACGGCTGGAGGCGCGGGGTTTGATGGCGCGGCGGATGCGGGCGGAGATCGGGCACTCGGACGGGACAATCCGGGCGTTCGAACTGAATCTGCCGGAGCCTTCGGCGCGGGCGAGGACGTTTTGCGACGTGGTGCGCTGGTGGTTGGACGCGGCGGAGACGACGGCGGTACGTCCGCTGCCGGGGAGCATTGACGAGGTGGTGGAGACGGACCCGGGGATCAGCGCGATTCGGATTGAGGTGAGCGAGCTGGCGCCGTTTGAAGGCAAGGTGCCGAATCTGTTCGCAAACCGGGCGGAACGGCTGGCGAAGGCGAATCAGGCGATCGGGCGGCTGCGGGTGGCGTTGGGGGAGGAGGCGGTGTACCGGGGGGAACTGCGCGGCGACGAGCGGGCGCCGGAGCGGGCGTTCGGGCGGGTGGATGCGTATGTGACGGATGGGAAGAAGAAGGCCAGTGCGGAAAGACGATCGGGGAAAGAGAAGGTGCCTGTGGCACCAGTGGAACGGTATGCGGCGGAGTCGGGCGGCAGCCTGCGGCTGTTGGATCCGCCGCGGGCGGCGACGTTCATGGAAGACGAGCGCGGTGGCGAGCGGGTGCGTTTTGACGGCCGGGTGGAACGGGTGATCGGCCGCTACGGGCCGCACCGGCTGCGCTCGGGCTGGTGGGAGACGCCGCTGGCGCGGGATTACTACCGGGTGCTGCTGGAGGGGGGCGGGGGGCTGCTGATGTACCGGGAGGGGGAGGGGTGGTTCGTGCAGGGCGTGGTGGATTGAGTCCGGTGCGCGTAACAGGGGCCTGAAATGAGCACCGGGAGGGAATACGCGGAGCTGCACGCGCATACGAACTTCTCGTTCCTGGACGGCGCGTCGCACCCGGAGGAGATGGCGGAACGGGCCGCCGAACTCGGTCTGGCGGCGCTGGCGGTGACCGATCACGAAGGGGTTTACGGGGCGGTGCGGCTGGCGAAGGCGGCGCGGGCGCACGGGCTGAAGTCGATCGTGGGGATGGAGGCGACGCTGGTCGGCGGGGCCCACGCGGTGTTGCTGGTGCGCGATCGGGAGGGCTACGCGAACATCGGCCGGCTGTCGACGGAGGCGCATCGCGACCGGCCGAAGGGCCAGCCGAAGCTGTCGCGGGAGGTGCTGGCGCGGCATACGACCGGGCTGGTGGGGCTGTCGGGCTGCGGGTTGGGCGAGATACCGGCGGTGGCGCTGGCGGGCGATCCCGACCGGGCGACACGGCTGGCCGGGGAGTACGCGGAGATGTTTGAACAGGGGTGCTTTTTCCTGGAGTTGCAGGACCACTTGCAAGAGGAGGAGCGCATAACCGCGAACGCCCTGCTGGAGGTGGCGGGACGGGCGGGGCTCGGAGTGGTGGCGACCAATGACGTGCATTACCACGTGCCCCAGCGAAGGCGCCTGCAGGATATTCTGACCTGCATCAAGCACACGGAGACATTGATGACGGCGGGCCGGAAGCTGCGCCCGAACGGGGAGTTCTACCTGAAATCGGCGGCGGCGATGGAGCGGCTGTTTCGGGATGTGCCGGAGGCGCTACGGAACACATTGCGGATCGCCGGGATGTGCGATTTCGATCTGAGCCGCAAGCTGGAGTACGGGCTGCCGGCGGCGTCCGTGCCGGAAGGCGCGACCGAGTACAGCCACGTGGAAAAACTGGTGTGGGCGAGCGTCGCGGAGCGCTATGAGCCGGTGACGGCGGAGGTGCGGGAACGGGTGGAGCGGGAACTGGCCTACACCCGGGAGAACGACCTGGCGGGATATTTCCTAACGGTGCGGGAGATCGTGGAGTACTGCCGGGCGGAGGACATCCTGGTGAACACGCGAGGGTCGGCGCCGGGGTCGATTCTCTGCTACGCGCTGGGCATCTCGATGGTGGAACCACTGTCGGCGGGGCTGCTGTTCGAGCGGTTCATGTCGTCGAACCGGGTGGAGCCGCCGGACATCGACCTGGACATCGAGCACCAGGAGCGGGAGCGGGTGATCCAGCATGTCTATGAACGGTACGGGCGGGACCACGCGGCGATGGTGGCGAACGTGATCTCGTACCGCTCGCGGTCGGCGATCCGCGATGTGGGCAAGGCGCTGGGTCTGCCGATGGCGCAGGTGGAGCGGCTGGTGAAGGTTCTGCACTGGCACCGGGATGACCGGGTCGGGGGAGAGATGGCGGAGCTGCCGGAGTTCCCGACGGAGATTCCGAATCGGGTGGCGGAGGACCTGATCGTACTGATGAACGAGATCCGCAATTTCCCGCGGCACCTGGGCATCCATAGCGGCGGGATGATCATCTCGTCGCGGCCGCTGGCGGAGGCGGTGCCGGTGGAGCCGGCGACGATGGAGGACCGGACGGTGGTGCAGTGGGACAAGGATGACTGCTCGGACGCCGGGCTGATAAAGATCGACCTGCTGGGGTTGGGGATGATGACGCTGATCCACCGGGCATTCCGGCTGATCGAGTCCCGGCACGGGCACCGGCTGGAATTGGCCGGGTTCACCTTCGACGACCCGAAGGTCTATGACTGTGCCTGCGAGGCGGACACGCTGGGGGTGTTTCAGATCGAGAGCCGGGCGCAGATAAACACTTTGCCGCGGACGCGGCCGCGGAATTTCTATGACCTGGTGGTGGAGATCGCGATCATCCGGCCGGGGCCGATGAGCACCAAGATGCACCGGCGCTGGATCCTGCGCCGGCTGGGACAGGAGCCGGTGACCTACCTGGCGTCGTCGCTGGAGCCGGTGCTGGAACGGACGCTGGGTCTGCCGATCTTCCAGGAACAGTGCATGCAGATGGCGATGGCGGTGGCCGGGTTCAGCGCGGAGAAGGCAGATACGCTGCGGCAGGCGATGAGCCGGAAGCGCTCGCTGGAACATATCCAGTTGCTGCGCGACGACCTGGTGGCGGGGATGACCGCGAACGGGGTGCCGGAGCACGTGCAGACGGATATCTATACGCAGATCGAGGGGTACGCGGGCTACGGATTCCCGGAGGCGCATTCGTGCGCCTTCGCGCTGCTGGTGTACGTGTCGACCTGGCTGAAGGTGTACTACCACGCGGAGTTCACCTGCGCGATTTTGAATTCGCAGCCGATGGGGTTCTATCACGCGCACACCCTGATCGGGGACGCGCAGCGGCACGGGGTCACGGTGCGGCCGGTGGATGTGCGGCACAGTCGCTATGAATGCACGATCGAGGCGGACGGAGCGGTGAGGGTTGGCTACCGCTACGTGGAGGGGCTGGGCGAGGCGTACCAGGAACGCCTGGATGCGGAAATCGCGGCGGGGGAATATGACTCGCTGGAGGACTTCTGCCGCCGGACCCGGCTGCCGGCGAACGTCCTGGAGCACCTAGCGACGGCGGGGGCGTTTGAATGCTTCGGGCTGGAACGGCGGGACGCGCTGTGGCGGATTCACGCCTACGCGGCGGCGCAGAACGGCGACGAACTGCCGGGGCTGGCGGGGGAGTTGCTGGAGACGGCGGAATTGCGGCCGGCGGGACGGATGGTGCAGGCGCGGATGGACTTCGCGGCAACCGGGCACTCGACGGAGTTTCGCGGGATGGAGTTCTACCGCCGGGCGCTGGCGGCGGCGGGGGTGCTGACGGCGGATGAGTTAAAGGAACTGGCGCAGAGGGTGCGGGAGGGGGCGGTTTCGAAGGGGAAGGCGGCGCGGCCAGTGCGGGTGGCGCCCGTGGAGCAGCCGGTGAGTGCGACTGGACGGGAAGAGATGGTGGCGATAGAAGCCGCGGAGCGGCCCTCGAAGGGGGCGGTGCGCGCGGCGGAGGGGCCATTAGCGGTGGAGTACGGGGCGGTCGGGTCGAACGGCGCGGAGGGATCGCGGCGCAAGCAAGGGTTGGATTCGATCGGCGCGCCGCGGGACCGGGCAAGAGGTGGGCACCCGCGCTCGCAGACGGCGGCGGCTTTACATAACGCACTGATCGGTGCGGGTGAGGACGGTGAGGACCTGTCCCGGTATGGCGGCGATGAGCGGCGGGTCGGGAACCTGTATGACGGGCGTAGCTCAGGGGTGCAGGCGCCGGGCTTGGGCGACGCGGCCATCGCCGGCTCGATTCGAGCGCGGGCGCGGGCGCGGACCGGAGTGCGGGTGGAGGTGGCGGGGCTGGTGATCAACCGGCAGCGGCCGCCGTCGGCGGCCGGGTTTACCTTCCTGACCCTGGAGGATGAGACCGGGTTGGTGAACATCATCGTGAATCCAAAGACGTTCGAGCGGCACAAGCGGCTGATCTTGGATGAGCCGGTGCTGCTGGTGGCCGGGGAACTGGAGGATGAGGACGGGGCGATTCACGTGATGGCCAGCCGGCTACGGGCACCGGGCGAGGTGCAGATGAAGACGCCGCCGTCGAACGACTGGGGATGAGCCACAGCAGCCACAGGCTGTCTCTTCTGAGCGACTGGAGCGGGTCGAGACGAGAGGAGCTAGACCGTGTCGGAGAAACCGCCGTCGACCGGGAGGGCGGCGCCGGTCAGGTAGGAAGCGCGCTCGGAAGTGAGGAAGGCAACCACGTCGGCAACCTCTGCGGCGGCGCCGTAGCGACCGAGCGGGATGTTGCGTTTCTTGCCGAGCTCGGCGAGGAAGTCGTCGAGGGAAAGGTCGGAACCGGATTCGCGCCAGTTGTTTTCGACCTGCATGGACTGGATGGAGCGCACCATGACGGTGTTGACCAGGATGTTGTGCGGGGCGTAGTCCTTGGAGAGGGCCTTGATGAAGGCGATGGCGGCGGCGCGGCTGATGGAAGTGGGGACGGAGGCGGCGCCGGGCTGCTTGCCGAAGGGCTGGGTGATGGTGATGATGCGACCCCAGCCGGCGGCCTGCATGTGGGGGAGGGCGGCGCGGGCGGCGCGGATGACGGAGAACAACTTGATGTCGAAATCCCGGCGCCAGTAATCCTCGTCGACGTCTTCGAAGGGGTGGGCGGCGGCGGTGCCGGCGTTATTGACGAGGATGTCCAGGCGGCCGAAGCGCTCGACCGTCCGTTCGATGAAGGCGTCGGTCTGCAGGACTTCGGCGCCGGTGACGGCGGCGACACGTCCGGTGAGTCCAAGGTCCATGGCGGGCTGACCTCCAATGGCGCTACCCGGATCTTCCCGACCGGGCACAGGAGGATTGTAGGGCTATTTCGTTGCTCTAGCCTGGAGTCGTTGGCGCGTATTGTTGGGCAGTACGACGGACACCTACCTGCATGCGGGTCGGGCCGCCAGTCAAACCGGCCCGGCCAACAGCGGTGAAAAGAGAAAGACGCTGTGCGTCAGTGCAGGTCGTAGCGCAACAGGCGGGCGTTGATGATGGTGATAACGGCGATGGCCGCGAAAAGCGCCACCGAGATGGCCGCGCCGTAGCCCATCTTCAGGTATTCAAAACCGTTGAAGTAAATCATCGTGACGACCGTGATGGTGGTGTCGAGCGGGCCTCCGCAGGCGGTCTGGCTGTCGGCGCAGGTCATTACGAAGACCTGGACGAACATCTGCAGCGCACCTATGAAGTAAACGATGACCACGAAGAACGTGGTTGGCGCCAGCAGCGGCAACGTGATATTCAGGAACTTGCGGAAGCCGCCGGCGCCGTCGATCTCGGCCGATTCATAAATATGCGGCGGGATGCCCTGCAGCCCGGCCATGTAGATGACCATGTTGAGCCCCATGTTCTTCCAGACGCTCATGATGATGATCGCCGCCATCGCCGTCTCCGGCCCCTTGAGGAACTTGGATCGCGGCAGGCCGAGGCTTTCGAGGGCTTCGTTGGCCAGGCCGAAGTGCGGCTCGTACATCCAGAGCCAGATCAGGGCCACCGATACAAACGAACTGACGACCGGCATGTAAAAGAGCGCGCGGAAGGCGTAGATGCCGCGGATCTGGCGGTTGATGAGGACCGCCAGGAGAAGCGAGGTGACCACGCCGGTGGGGACCGTACCGAAGGCGAAGTACAGGGTGTTGCGGATCGACGCCATGAAGCGGTGATCGTCAAGCAACCGCTCGAAGTTGGTGGCGCCGATCCAGCGCGGCGCTGACATCAGGTCGTAGAAGGTGAAGCTGTAGTAGAAGGACATGAAGATCGGGTAGACGATGAAGGTAAGGAGGAAAAGGATGGAGGGGGCGACAAAAAAGTAGCCGGCAAGTCCGCCACGCGGCCCGAGCTTGAGGAGGCTGCGCTTGCGGATGCTCTGTACCGGTCTGTCGGTGGCGGCCATTTGGTACTCTCTTGTCAGAGCGTTCGGCGCGTTCGCCGCCACACCCGCGTTGCGGGCCTTCCGCTTCCGCCGTAATCGTTGCTTCCTAACGGGAGCGGAAATACGCCTCCCCGAGCTCGGCCCTGTGGTCACGCGGGCCGAACGACCGGAGAGATATTAGCGCATCGCGAGTCGCCGCGATTAGCCGCAGCGGGGAAATTTGGCGAATGAGAGCGCGGATGGGAGGGGACGACCGGGACGCGATCGTGACGCCGGAATTGGGCGGGCGTTGGTAGAATCAGGAGTCGCACCGCCGTCGCGGCGACGCGGCAGGCGGGGGTAGCTCAGTTGGTAGAGCGCTAGCCTTCCAAGCTGGATGTCGCGGGTTCGAGCCCCGTCCCCCGCTCC
>JASLPR010000021.1 GCA_030744875.1 Chloroflexota bacterium | reverse complement strand
AGCCGAGGGTGAAGTTGAGGACGACGAACCAGGCGAACATGGCGCCGACGAAGAAGAGACCGGCAACCGCCGGCAAGGAGTAATAGATCATGCGGCGTTCGTTGGGGTAGAGGCCGGGGGAGATGAAGGCGAGCATCTGGTAGACGACCAGCGGGCTCGAAACGCCGACGCCGAACATCAGCGAGATCTTGATGAAGGTGAAGAAGGTTTCGGTGGGCGTGATTTGCTGCAGAGTGGCGTCGTCGGGCAGCGGGCTCTGCAGGATGTCGAAGACGAAGTCTTTGAACGGCCAGAGGATGAAACTGCAGACAACGACGGCGATGGCGGCGATGGTCATGCGGGAGCGCAGCTCGAGCAGGTGCCCCCGCAGGGACATCACACCGGCTTCCTCGTCGGTGAGTTCGCGGTCGGCGGTTGTCTCAGCCATTGGTTACGGATTCCAGATCGGGCGCGGCGCCGGGGCCAGCTTCGATTTCGCGTTGGATTGTGCCGAGGACGCCGTTGACGAAGCGGCCCGAAGACTCGACTCCGTAGCGTTTCGCCAGCTCGACGGCTTCGTCGATGGCGACAGCGGCCGGGGTGGCCGCGACCAGTAACTCGGCGACCGCCATTCGCAGCAATGCCCGGTCGAGCGGGGCCAATTGCCCGAGCGGTCGTCGCGGCGCGGCCGTCGTAATCTTGCGGTCGATTTCGTCGATTGTCGCGTGTAAAAGGTCGCTAACCGAGCGGATGAACTCGAGATGGTCGGGCGCGATCTCCAATTCGTCGGCGCGCTCGGTGAGCAGCGCGCCGGGCGGCCGGCGGCCGAGGTCGGCTTCGTAGAGCACCTGCAGCAGCAACTCACGAGCGCCGCGGCGTCCGTGCAGGCGGGGGCCTTTTTGGGGGAGGTCAGGCATGACGATCTGGCGGCTAGCCCTGGTAGGACGGGGTGAGCCCGGGCAGCGGGGCCTCGCCGAGCGCCGATTCGAGGGTAGCCTCGCCTTCGACGAACTCCTCGGAATCGAGCACCCGCAGCAGGTAGGCCTTGTTGGTCGGCAGGCCGCTGACCCGGAACTCGGTGAGAGCGCGGCGCGAAGTTTCGAGAGCGTGGACGCGGTCTTCGCCCCAGCAAATGACCTTGGCCAGCAGCGAGTCGTAGTGCGGGCTGACCACCTGGTCGCCGCTCATGTGGGTATCGACGCGCACGCCGGGCCCGCCGGGGACCTGGAACTCGGTCATGAGCCCGGAGGTCGGGGCCCAGTTGTTCTCCGGGTCTTCGGCAACGATGCGGCATTCGATGGCGTGGCCGGTGGTCTTGATGGACTTCTGGTTGATGCTGAGGCGCTCGCCGGCGGCCAGCGAGATCTGCTCCTTGACGATGTCTATGCCGGTGACCATCTCGGTGACCGGGTGCTCGATCTGGATGCGAGCGTTGAGTTCGAGGAAGTAGAAGTCGCCGTCGGCATCGAGGAGAAACTCGACGGTGCCAGCGTTGTGGTACCTGAGCTTGCGGGCAAACTTGACGGCGGCGTCGGCGATGCGCTTGCGGGTGCGGTCGTCGAGGCGCGGGGCGGGGCTTTCTTCGATGACCTTCTGGTGACGGCGCTGCACCGAGCAGTCGCGCTCGCCTAGGCTGATGACGTCTTTGTCGTCGCCGAGAATCTGCACTTCGATGTGACGCACCCCGAGCAGCAGCCGTTCCAGGTAGAGGTCGGGGTTGCTGAAGGAGGACCTGGCCTCGGCCTGGGCGCGGGGGAACTCGCGGGTGAGGTCGCCGCTGTTGATGATGCGGCGCATACCGCGCCCGCCACCGCCGGCGGTGGCCTTGAGCATGGCCGGCAGCCCGAGGGTGCGCAGCTCGGTCTTGGCAGTCTGCAGATCGACAAGCCGTTTGGTGGAGGTGGGCAGCGCCGGGACGTCGGCGTCGCGGGCGGCCTGCACCGCCGCGCCCTTGTCGCCGGCGATGGCCAGAATCTCCGGCGAGGGGCCGATGTAGGCCAGGTCGTAGCGGCCGCAAATTTCGGCGAAATAGGCGTTTTCGGCTAGGAAGCCGGCCCCGGGATGGATGGCGTCGGCACCGGAGTTGACCGCGGCGCTGATGACGTTGGGGATGTTCAGGTAGCTATCCGGGGCGGGGCCGGGTCCGATGCAGACCGAGTGGTCGGCCAGGCGGACGTGCAGGGCGTCGCGGTCAGCGGTGGAATACACGGCGACCGTCTCAACGCCCAATTCCTGGCAGGCGCGGATGACGCGGACGGCGATTTCGCCGCGATTGGCTATGAGGACTCGCTTAAACATGGCCACCCAGACTACATCGCCAACCCGCCGTCGACGACGATTGTCTGCCCGGTGACGTAGGCGCCGGCGTCGGAGGCCAAGAACGCCACCCAGGCGGCGATTTCGTCGGGGCGGCCCATGCGGCCGAGCGGGATGGCGTCGGTGACAGCGGAAATCGTGGCCTCGGGAAGGGCGTCGGTCATCGGCGAATCGATGAAGCCGGGGGCGATGGCGTTGACGGTGATGCCGCGCGGGGCGACTTCGCGGGCGACGGCGCGGGTGAAGCCGAGCAGGCCCGCTTTGGCCGCCGAGTAGTTGGCCTGGCCGGCGTTGCCCATGATGCCGGATACCGAGGAGATGTTGATTACGCGGCCGTGGCGGGCCCGCATCATCGGCCGCAGGACCGCGCGGGTGCAGAGAAAGACGCTCTTCAAGTTCGTGTCGAGCACCGCGTCCCAGTCGGCGTCGGACATCCGCGCCAGCAGGCCGTCGCGCGTGATGCCAGCGTTGTTGACCAGGATGTCGGGGCCGTCCCAGCGAGCGGTGGCCTCTTTGACCAGCCCGGCGGCCTGGTTGGCGTCGGTGATGTCCGCCGCCAGGGTGAAGGCTTCGCCGCCGGACCCGTTAATCTCGGCGGCGAGTTCGTCGGCGGCGACGGTGTTGGCGTTGTAGTGCAGGACCAGGCGGACACCGGCGGCGGCGAGGGCGCGGGCGATGGCGCCGCCGATGGCGCCGGAGGCGCCGGTGACGAGGGCGCTTTTGCCCTTGAGGTCAGTAGTCATGATTGGTCTTCGGTTCCAGTGAGGTGCGCGGCCAGCGACGGGATCGCTTCGTCGTCGTTGATCGACTCGGAGCGCGCGTCGTCAAGGATCCGGCCGTTGAGACGGGCCAGAACGCTGCCCGGGCCGATTTCGAGGAAGGTAGCAACGCCGGCCTCCCCGAGAGCGCGGATGGAATCGCTCCACCGCACCGGGGAGACGACCTGTTCGGCCAGTTCTTCGCCGAGGGCTGTGGGGTCGGTCTTCATCTCAGCGTCAATGTTAGCGACCACCGGGACCGCCGGCGCGGATATCGCGACGGCCGCGACGGCGGCGCGGAGCCCGGCGGCGGCCGGTTGCATGGCTGCCGAATGGAACGCGCCCGAGACCGCGATCGGCAGCGCGCGGCGAAAGCCGTGCTCGCGGGCCGCTTCGGCGGCGGCTTCGATACCGGGTAGGTCGCCGGCGATTACCGCCTGCCCAGGGGAGTTGTGGTTGGCTACCTGGAGGTAGCTGCCGGGGACGGTTTTACGGACCGCGGCGCAGAGCGCTGCCGCGGCGTCGTCGTCCCCGCCAATCAGCGCCAACATCGTGCCGGGGTTCGCTTCGGAAGCGGCCTCCATGAGGCGGCCGCGCTCGGCGACCAGCGCGATGGCGGCCGGGATGGAAAGCGCGCCGGCGGCGACCAGGGCGGTGTATTCGCCGACGGAATGGCCCGCCACGGCGTTTGGCGGATTTGGCGCGGTCGGAAATGATTCATCGACTTCCAACCCGGCCTCGGCGTAGGCCGCCGCCAACACCGCCAGGCTCGTCGCCACCACCGCCGGCTGGAGGTTGGCGGTGCGGGTCAATTCGTCTTCCGGCCCCTCAAAACACAGCCGCCGCAACGGCAGCCCGGAAGCCCGCTCGGCGCGGTCATAAATACGATCAGCCGCGAGCCACCTCTCAGCCAGATCGCGGCCCATGCCGACGTGCTGCGAGGCCTGGCCGGGGAACAGGAGGGCGTAGCTCATGGGACGTGGCCCGGGGTCCGGGGTCCGGGGGCCGATCCGGGGGACCGGCTACCGGTACTTGCGGACGGCTGCTTCCTCGGTGACGAGGATTTCCTCGCCGCCGTACTCGCCACAGACCGGGCAGACGCGGTGCTGCGGGACCAGCGAGCGGCAGGTGGGGCAACGGCTGAACTGGCGGGCGGTCAGCGCCTGATGGGCCCGCCTGGAGCCGCGCCGGCTGTTGGAGATCTTCTGTTTTGGATGCGCTCCCACGCTATTCGTCTTCCTTCTGGGGGGCGGGTTCGCCCGACTGTAGCAGTTGGGCTTTCATTTCCTGGAGTGAAGCCAGACGGGGATCGACTTCGTCTTCCCCGGGCCCACTATTGTACGACGCCAGGACGGATTCGTAACGATCGCAGGCGCCACCGCAGTCCAGGTCGGGGTTGGCGACGGTGATGATGCTTTGTCGGGTGAGTTCCGTCAAGTCAATTTCGGCCCGGTCGATCAGCGGAAAGATGTCTGGATCGTAGAGATCCGACTCGTGGTTGAACTCGGGTTTGTCGGGGGTCAGGAACCGCCCTTCGATGGCGATCTCGAGCGGCACTTCGAGCGGGTCCAAGCAGAGCCGGCACGGTGCCGCGTGGACCGTCGACAGCGCGCCGATGGCCAGGACGTCGCCGTCGCCGCGCACCAGGCGGATCTCGCCAACGACGCGGCCAAGCTCTTCTTCAAGTTCAAAGCCGGCCGGATCGATGTCGACCGGCACGGGGAGCACCGTCCCGGACGGGGACCGGTACAGGCGGGACATGCTGACCAGGAGTTCCTGCATGGGCTTTCGGCGAGAGGGGTGGGGCGGGGGTTACTGCGGCTGCGGGGGGGTGGCGAAGCCCTCGGCGGCGTCGGCCACTTCGGGGACATCGCGCTCCAGGACGCCGATGCCGCGCTCCAAGCTGGTCAAGTGAGAAGTAAGCCGGCGCTCGAGATCCTGCAGCATGTTGAGGGCGTAGGCGTCCATCTCGTCGCGCATCTTGTCGGACTCTTCGCGGGATTCGTCCATGAGCTGCTCGGCGCGGGTCTGCGCCTGGCGGACGATCTCTTCGTCGCGGACCATGTCCTCGGCCTGCTCGCGGGCGCGGGCGACGATCTGCTCAGCTTCAAGCTGGGCGGACTGCGGAATCTGCTCGCGCTCGCGCATGACGCGGCGGGCCTCGCGGATATCCTCCGGGATGCTGATGCGCATCTGGTCGATGATGGACAGGACTTCACGCTCGTTGATGAGGACTTTGCTCATCATCGGCACGCGCTGGCCCGCTTCTAACAATGCTTCGAGGCGTTCGATCAGGTTGACGAGGTCGATGGTACCCTACTCCCGCTGGCTTGATCCCTGCTGGACACTGTCCAGTTTAGCGTGCAATTTCCGCACGACGTTAGGCGGAACCCATTTATCGACCGGCTGGCCGTGGGAAGCGATCTCGCGGATGATGCTGGAACTGATGAAAGTGTGGTCCGAAGAGGTGACCAGGCAGACCGTCTCGAGCCCGGGATCGATGCCGCGATTCATGGCCGCGAGCGCGAATTCGTACTCGAAGTCGGACAGCGCGCGCAGGCCGCGCACCAGCACGCCGGCGTCGATCTGGCGAGCGTACGTGGCGGTGAGCCCGTCGTAGCCGACCGCCGTGACGCGGGGGATCCCTTCGATGGCGTCGGCCATCATCGCCAGCCGCTCGTCGGCCGAGAACATCACCAGCTTGCCGGGGCTCTGGTGGACGCCGACGACGACTTCTTCGAACACCACGCTGGCCCGTCGAATGATGTCCAGGTGGCCGTTGGTGACCGGGTCGAATGAGCCGGGGAAGAGTGCTTTGATGGGTTACCTCGCTTGGTTGAGGGCGAGTATATCAACGGGTCGGTCGAATTCGGGGGGTGGATTGGCGGGAGCGGGGGTTAGCCGTCGGAACCAGCCGGAGTGTCGATGCGGCGGTAAATGGTGAAGGCGGAGTCGCCGTGGGCGCGGGTGCGGTCGAGTTCGAGGCCCGGGGGAGCCGCGGGTGGATCGGTGCGGGAGGGGTGATCCAGGACCAGGCGACCGTCGGGAGCCAGGGCCGCAGTCGCCAGGCTGACGATCGATTCGGCGAGCGCGGCGTCGGCGTAGGGCGGGTCGGCGAGGATGAGGTCGAAACCGGCGTCGGTCTTCTTGAGGAAGAGATCGGCGCGGCGGCGCAGGACCTCGGCCTGCCCGGCAAAGCCGACTGCGCGGAGGTTGGCGTGGATGGTGCGGATGGCCGGGCCGGCGCTGTCGACGCAGGTGGCGCGCTCGGCCCCGCGACTGAGCGCCTCGATGGCCAGCAGACCGCTGCCGGAGCAGAGATCCAGGACGCTGAGGCCGTCGACGCCGGCCAGCGACGCGAAGATGGCCTCGCGGAGCATCGCCGAGGTGGGGCGCGTGCCGGGCCCGGGGACCAGCGCCAGCACCCGGCCGCGGGCCGTGCCGCCGGTTACGCGGAGTCCGGGTTTCCTTGCCATAGAAGGGGCCTCAGGAGACCTCGGTGCGGCGGTCCCAGAAGCTGTCCAGGCGCTCGCGGACCAGGCGGTTGTCGCCTTCGCGGAGGTCGGGATCGCGCTTGAAGAGGGCGATCGCCTCGCGCCGGGAGAGTTCCAGGGTGGCGACATCGCTGAGACTGGCGACCCGTAGCTCGGGGAGCCCGCTCTGGCGCGAGCCGAGCACCTCGCCGGGGCCGCGCAGTTCGAGATCGCGCTCGGCGAGCTGGAAACCGTCGTTGGTGCGGGTCATGGCCAGCAGGCGCTGGTTGTCGGCGGCGTCTTCGGAGTCGCTGAGCAGCAGGCAGTAGCTCTGCAGGTCGCTGCGTCCGACGCGGCCGCGGAACTGGTGCAGCTGGGCCAGCCCGAAACGCTCGGCGCCCTCGACCATCATGATCGTGGCGTTAGGAACATCGACGCCGACCTCGACGACCGCGGTGGTGACCAGGATGTCGAGTTCGTGGTCGCGGAAGGCGTTCATAACCGCCGTTTTGGCCTTGTTGGTGAGCCGCCCGTGGAGCAGCCCGATGCGCTCGGCGAGTTGCGGGAAGACGTCGCTGCGGAGGCGCTCGAACTCGGCTTCGGCGGAACGCACCTGGAGGGTCTCGGATTCTTCGATGAGCGGGAAGACGACGAAGACCTGGCGGCCCTCGGCGACCTGCTCGCGGATGAAGGCGAAGGACTTGGCGCGCTGCTCGGGGGCGATGAGCGCCGTCTTGACCGGCAGGCGGCCGGGCGGCATTTCGGCGATCCGGCTGATGTCGAGATCGCCGTAGATTGTGAGCGCCAGTGTGCGCGGGATCGGGGTGGCGGTCATGACCAGTACGTGCGGGTTGATGCCCAGGCCACGGATGCGGGCGCGCTGGTGGACGCCGAAGCGATGTTGCTCGTCGATGACGATGAAGGTCAACGAGTCGAACTCGGCTTCGTCGGTGATGAGCGCCTGAGTACCGACCACGACGTCGACTTCGCCGGCGGCGACCCGCGCCCAGGCCTTGCGGCGTTTGGCTTTGGTGAGCGCGCCGGTGATGAGTTCGACCACTATTTCCTCGCCCTGGAAGACTTGATTGAGCGTGGCCAAGTGCTGCTCGGCGAGGAGCTGGGTGGGGGCCATGATCGCCGCCTGGTGGCCGGCGCGGACGCAGGCCAGGATAGCCGCCGCCGCGACGACCGTCTTGCCGGAGCCGACGTCGCCCTGCAGCAGCCGGTTCATCGCGACCGGTCGCTCGATATCGTCGAGGATGTCGCCGATGGCGTCGGACTGATTGCCGGTGAGCTTGAAGGGCAAATCGCGGACGAACTGCCGGACTGGCTCGCGGTTCTGCTCGATGGCGCGGCCGGGGCTGCCTTCGCGCCAGTCGCGGCGGCGCTCGAGGACGCCGAGTTGCAGCAGGAACAGCTCGTCGAAGGCAAGTCGCTTGACGGCGGCAGCGGCGGCTTCGGGAGATTCCGGGAAGTGGATGTCGTGCAGGGCGCGGTCGGTCGGGATCAGCCCGGCGGCCGCGATGACCTCCGCCGGCAGAAAGTCGACCACCAGCCCGGCGCAGGCGTCGACGACCTCGCGCGCCCAGAGGCGGAGTATCTTCTGGGTCAGCTTGCCGGTGGCCGGGTAGACCGGCACCTGCCGCCCGGCGTGCAAGGAGCGGTTGAGATCGAGTTCGAAGTCGGGGGCGCTGAGTTCCGGCCCATCGCGGCCCCAGCGGGCCCGGCCAAAGAACGCGACGTTGCGCCGTCCCTGCAACGTCTTTTGCAGGTAGGGCTGGTTGAACCAGACCGCAGCGATGGAGTCGCTTTCGTCGCTGAGCACCCCGCGGGTGAGGTTCATGCGCCGCGCGCGGCGGGTGCTGATTTCGGTGACGTCGGCGATTATGTTGACCGCCTGACCGGGGCGGATGTCGGAAACCGGGGTGAAGTTGGAGCGGTCCAGGTATTTGCGCGGGAAGTGGTAAAGGAAGTCCTCGTAGGTGGCGATGTTGAGCTTCTTGAGCAGCTTCTCGTACTGCGGGCCGACCCGGAAGAGGTTGGTTACGGGAGTGTCGAGCTTCGAGCAAATCTTGCCCGTTCCGTGGGTTTTCGTTCGGGCTGACTTCCGGGCGGCCTTGCCGGATTTGGCTTTGCCGGCGGCGCGCTTCTTGGCGGGGGCTTTCAGGGCCGCAGGTGCGACTCCGAGCGCCTCCAGCGCGTCGCCGATGGCCTCGGCGCGATCGCTGGGATCGATATTCGGGTAGTGCAACAGCCGGGCGACTTCGGGCACCAAAAGATCGGGCAGGAGATCGGCCTGGAGGTTGGCGACGAACCCCGCCAGGCCGCCGCTGACCGCGCGGTCGCTGAAGTCGCCGGTGCGTTCGAGTTCGAGGATACCGGCGAGCGCCTGGAGTCGCCGCGCGCCGGGTTTACTCGAGGGAGATGATGTAATCGTAATGCGTCTGGCCTCCGGATACGAGGTCGATTTCGGCGTCCGGGAAGGCGGTTTCAAGGGTCTGTACGACGTCGCCGGCGCCGTCTTCGCTGATGTCCGCGCCGAGGTAGATGGTGATGATATCCACATCGACGTCGGCGGCGCGCCCGGCGAGATCGGCCACAACGGCGACAGCGGAATCGTCGGCGGTGACGAGCTGGTCGTCGAGCAGGCCGATGTGCTGCCCGGTCACCGTGCGCACGCCGTCGATCTCGGCGTCGCGAGTGGCCCGAGTGACCTCCAGGACCGTCGGTTCGCCGGCAGCGATCTGCATGGTCTCGCAGTTGCTGTCGAAGTCGGCGGTCGGGTTGAAGGTGAGCGCGGCGGCGACGCCCTGGGGGACGGTGCGGGTCTCGATGACGCGGACCGTCTTCGGCGACGCCTCTGCCGCCTGGCGGGAGGCCATGATGATGTTCGAGTTGTTGGGCAACACCACCGCCGCGTCGCCGGGGCAGGACGCGATGGCCTCAAGAATCTGGGCGGTGCTGGGGTTCATCGTCTGGCCGCCTTCGACGATCGCCGCGCCGAGGCTGTCGAAGATCGCGGCGAAGCCCGGACCCGGAGCGACGGCGACGAAATCGGCCCGCGGGGCGACCGTGTCGGGATCGGCAGACTCGATCTTTTCGAAATGCTCGGCCTGTTGAAGTTGCATGTTTTCGATAGAAATGTGGCTGAGCTCGCCGAAGCCGCCCGCGTAGTTGAGCATGTCGCCGGGGGTCTCGGTGTGACAGTGGACGCGGATCATCGCCGCGTCGCCGACGACAATCGTGGAGTCGGTGGCGGCGGCGATGAATTCGCGGATCGCCGGCACGTCCAGGGTCTCGCCTTCGATGATGAACTGGGTGCAGTAACCCTGTTCGTCGGCCGCGTGTTCGTCGGCGTAGGCGGCGAAGACCATCTCGGCGCGCTCGACGTTGGCCTCGACGGCGATCTCTTCGCCGCGCGAGAACTTCAGGAAGCCGTCCAAGATAATGGACAGCCCCTGCCCGCCGGCATCGACGACGCCCGCTTCTTTGAGAACGGCGAGGCGGTTGGGGGTGTCTTCGACGGAGCGCTCGGCGGCCTTGACCGCGGCGGTGATGACGCCATCGACCGTCTCGTCGCCATTGCGGGTGGCATCCACGGCGGCCGTGCCAGCGTGACGGGCCACTGTCAAGATGGTGCCTTCGACCGGTTCGGTGACCGAAGCGTAGGCAACTTCATAGGCGCTGGCGAGGCCCCGGGCGAAATCCTCGGCCGAGAACTCGTCCAGACCTTCAAGCCCGTTGGCCAGCCCGGCGATGATCTGCGACAAAATAACGCCGGAGTTGCCGCGCGCGCCCATTAGGGATCCGCGCGCCGCGGCCGCCGCGACATCGGAAGCCGTGAGCGCCTTGCGGGATTCGATCTCGTCGAGCGCAGCCTGCAAAGTGAGCACCATGTTGGTGCCGGTGTCGCCGTCGGGCACCGGGAAGACGTTCAGCCGGTCGATCGCCTCGGAGTTGGCCTTGAGCCAGGCGAGGCTGTGTTCGAATCCATGATGGAGGCTGAGTCCGGTGCGGAGTCGGTCGCTGACGCCGGTGCGGACATTCGATCCAGATTCGACCATGTCGCTCCCCAGTTGACGGCGATGGGTCAGGATTAACGCGGGACCGCCCGCCGCCTTGCTATACTCTAGTTTCACCAGAGCCGGACTGCATCGTTCGGCGTGATTTTCCCGGAGACTTTATTCGATGACTAAGTGCGATCAGTGCGGAAAGGGCCGGCAGTTCGGCCGCTATATCCGCCACAAGGCGACGGGGAAGTGGGCGCTGAAAGCGCCGAAGAAACCGCGGCAGTGGGCGGCGAATGTGCAGCGCAAACGGTTGGTGATCGACGGCAAGCGCCAGGTGGTGAACATCTGCACGCGCTGCCTGCGCACGATGCACAAGGTCGAGCGGGTGCGGAAGGTGAAGGAGCCCAGGGTCGAGGCTGAGGTCGCCGCTTCCTAGCCAACCAGTTTCCGACTGGCTTCTTTCTGATCCGTCTTAGCATGGTCTCGCCGTAGCGCGTCCAGAAGTTTCCACCGCTTCCGTAGGGTTCGCGCTACCGCCAATTCGCATTCGGGCCGCCGCGTTGATCGAGGGATTGGATCGCCGGCGGATGGGTCAGGTGGAAGAGGCCAAATGCCGTAATTCAGAGATCGCGGAGGAAACCCCATCGGGGTGACGGAAGACGGCGGTGCCGGCGACGAAGGTGTCGGCGCCAGCGCGGGCGGCGGTGGCGATGGTGGCGGCCGAAATACCACCGTCCACCTGCAACATTACGTCGTGACCGCCCGCCTCGATCGCGGCGGCGACGGTGCTGACTTTGGGCACCATGCCTTCCATGAAAGACTGCCCGCCGGCGCCGGGTTCGACGGTCATCACCAGAACCAGGCCGAGGTCGGGGAGTAATTCGAGCAGCGGCTCGACCGGCGTGCCGGGCTTGACCGAGACGCCGGCCCGGACGCCCAGGTTGTTGATCTTGCGGATGAGCGGGTGCGGGTCGTCGACGGCCTCGAGGTGGAAGGTGATGACTGCGGGCTTGATGGGCGCGAAGAGATCGACCTGGGTGGAGGGATCGACGACCATCAGGTGGACATCGAGGGGGACGTCGGTGTTGCGTCCGACGGCGGCGGTGATGTCGTGGCCGTAGCTGATGGCGGGGACGAAGGAGCCGTCCATTACGTCGCAGTGCATGAGGTCGGCGCCGCCGCGGTCGGCGGAGGCGATGTCGCGGGCGAGGTTGCCGAAGTCAGCAGCCAGCAGCGAGGGGGCGATTCTGATCATCGGGTCACTCCGTGACTTCTTTCTGATTACTGCCCAGCAGGTATTCCCCGGGCGGACTGCTGATGCGGGTGTGGTAGAAGGCCAGCATAGACCGCCGGGGCTGGGTCAGTGCTTGTGCGTCGCTCGGGACTTGAAGAAGGGGTGGCTGCGCCACCACCGCACCAGCCTCGCCGCACGGCGTAGATCAGTGGTTGCCCATCACTCAGGGTTGGAAACGAGAGTGCCGGGGGCACCGGCCAGTTGGCCGCAGGCGGCGCTGATGTCGTGGCCGCGGGGCTTGCGGACAGTGACGGCGACGCCCCGCGACTCGAGCGTCTCGCGGAATCGCGCCGTGCGACCGGCGACCGAGGGGACAAAGGGCAGGCCGGGGACCGGGTTGTACGGAATCAGGTTGACGTGGCAGAGCTGGCGCTGGAGCAGGGTGGCGAGGCGGCGGGCCTGGTCGGCGGAGTCGTTGACCTCACCGAGCAGGACGTACTCGTAGGTGACGCGCCGCGAGGTGGTCTTCTGGTAGGCGATGGAGTCGCGCATCAACGCCGGCAGCGGCAGCGCCCGCGACGTCGGGATGAGCTGTCGACGGAGTTCGTCGTCGGCGGTGTGCAGTGAAATCGCCATGCCCACCTGCCACGGCCAGAGCGCCAGGCGCGGGATGCGATCGGGCAGGCCGATAGTGGAAACCGTGAGCCGGCGGGCGCCGAAGCCGG
>JASLPR010000020.1 GCA_030744875.1 Chloroflexota bacterium | reverse complement strand
AGGGAGCAGAACTCGCAGTGAATGCACGCGTCGGTCATGTCCTCCGCCACGATCGGGAAGTGATAGCCCTTCACGTTGCGGTCCGTCGATTCAACCAGTACATCCTTCGGGCAAAACTCGATGCAGTAGTTACAGCCCTTGCAGCGCACCGGGATGATGTAGACCTGCCCGCGCGCCACCGGGTACGCCGCGGTATCCAGCGGTTCTCGTTCTTGCACCGGCCTCATCGGCCGCCCCCGGTCATCACCGCCCCGTCTGGTCCCCGAAGGGGTCGCCGAAAAGTCCCCTCGGCCCCGTCTTCTTCGACCCCGCGGCCGTTACATTCAAGCGGCTCGTCCGTGTCTCCGCTCATGTCCCTTTGCGGACCCACCAATCAACCGTTGCGAGCACGATTCCCATCGAAATCGGAGCAAGCGTACGCCGCAGCCGGGCAAGTTTCAATAGCTTGTATCACAATTCTTTTGGTTTTGGCGGCCAGAACCGTTACGGCGCGCCGGATCACAGGTTCAGTCGCCAATATCCACACTTGCGCGTCAGCTTATATTCTCTATCTGACCGGCCGCGCTGTTCTCGGTTTCCGCCTAGTACTGGCCGTTGCGCCAGGTCGGGCTCCACGGCCCGCCCATGGCCTTCGCCACGATCCGGCGCTGCTGCTGGCTTTCCAGCACCCGTTCGGTGATGCGGTCCGGATCCCAATCGGTCAGCGCGATGCTGGTCAGCTCCGCCACCACGCCGGCATGCCCCGGGTCGTCCACCAGGTCGGTGTACTCGCCGGGGTCTTCCTCTAGGTCAAACAATTCCGTCGGCTCGCCGTGGTAGTAGTTCACCTTGTAGCGGCCGCGCCGAATCGATCGCGCCGGCGTCACCATGCCCGCACCCTCGAACTCCAGTATCGCCAGCCCCTCGCCGTCCTCCTCCTCGCCGCGCAGCAGCGGCGCCAGGATCTCGCCATCGGTGTGCCGGCGGTCGGCTTCGGCCACGTCCAGCATCGTTGCCACCAGGTCGATCAGCGACGTCGCCCGCTCATAGCGGCTCCCCGCCGCCACAACTCCCGACCAGCGCACCACCATCGGCACCCGACTGGACTGCTCGTAGAAGCTGCGCTTGAACCAGAGCCCTTGCTCACCCATCATCTCGCCGTGATCCGATACGTAGGCCACGATCGTGTCCTCGGCCAGCCCGTGTTGCTCCAGCGCGTCCAGGATGCGCCCGATCTGGTAATCGCAAAACTCCATCAGCCCGTAGTAGGCCCCCCTTGAGCGCAGGATCTCGTCCTCCGGCAGGTCCCCGCGCAGCCAGAAATCGCGGAACCGCCGGTTCTGCGGGTGCAGCCCTTCCACGTCGCCCTCCGGCGGGTCCGGCAGCTTGGTGTGATCCGGGTAGTAGTTGCTGAAATAGGGCTCGCGAACCACGAACGGGAAGTGCGGCGTGAACAGCGACGCGCACAGTGCCCAGGGCTGCTCGTGCCGGGCCGGTTCCGCCAGGTAGATCTCCGCCTTGCGCGCCATCCCGTTTGGGTCAATACTGGAAATGGCTCCCCGAGGGGATCGGCCCGATCGAGTCGCGCCGGTGGGGCATGCTCCAAGGGGAGACGGGCGTCTGAGCGAAGGGTGGAAGGCACATGGCATATTCAAGGAAGAGCCAGAAGACGGGGAGGGAGTACTTCCTGCACTCCAAAGAAGTGGAGCTAAACGGGGGCTACAAGCAAACCATCTACTACTTCGCCCCCCAAGCGGGGTCCGACGCCATCGACACCTTGCCCTGGAACCATGAAGTAATCGAGAACGACCGCACCGGCATGCCGCTGCTGCGCCGCAAGAAGTAGCCGTCACCGACCGCCGCGACCGCATTTATTACGCGGCCCGTGGCGCGCCAACCAAATACCCGAATCGGGGCGATAGCCCAGTGACGGCCTCTGCCTGATACCGAAGATCTTGATCGCCGAAGACGACTCGGCCGTTGTCGACATCGTCCGCACGGTCCTGGCCGGCGACGGCCACGAACTGCTTGATGCCGCCGACGGCGACGCGGCGCTGGCCGTCATCGCCGCGAATCCTGAGCTCGACCTGGTGATCCTGGACATCATGATGCCCGGCAAGAGCGGGCTTGAAGTCGCCGAGGAGCTACGCAGCAACGGCGGCCGGCCGAGCCCGCCGATCATCTTCCTCACCGCCAAAGACGAAGATCACGACCGCGAATTCGGCTTCCACACCGGCGCGGTTGAGTACATCACCAAGCCCTTCAAGCCCGAGTTGCTGCGCGCAACCGGGTGGAGTCGGTCCTCGCCCACTTCCGGCGACCTTCCGCCTGACCTGAGCCGCCACCCGGCACGAACCAAGGACCGCCATCCGCCGACCCGCCTGATCCGCTCCGGGATCTACTCTCTCGGCGTCACCCGCCGCCCGGTGGTCGCCGACTCCAGCGCCGCATCGGCCAGCAGCAGCGCCCGCAGGCCGTCGTCGCCCGAGGGTGAATCCGCCAGCGAGCCCCGCCGCACGCCCTCTACGAAGGCATCCAGCTCCACCCGGTACGCCGCCGCATAGCGCTCGATAAAGAAGTACCCGATCGCGTCGCCGCGCGTCCCCGCCGCGTCCGTCTGGCTCACGGTGCTGTCCGGCGGATTGCCCGCCTGCAACATCCCTTCGGAGCCGTGCGCCTCCAGGCGCTGGTCGTAGCCGTATACGGCCCGGCGCGAGTTGTGGATCTGGCACAGCCGGCCCGAGGCCGTCCGCAACGACACCACCGCCGAGTCCAGGTCACCGGCCGCGCCGATCCCCGGTTCCACCAGGCAGCTGCCCTGCGCCGTCACCTCCACCGGTTCCTCCCCCAGCAGCCACCGGGCCATGTCGAAGTCGTGGATCATCATGTCCCGGAAGATGCCGCCCGACACCCGGATGTACTCGATCGGCGGCGGGCCCGGGTCGCGGCTGGTTATCCCCACGAACTCCACCTCGCCGATCGTCCCGGCGCCCAGGCGCGCCTTGAACTCTTTGAAGTGCGGGTCGAAGCGGCGGTTGAAGCCGATCGCCAGCGGCGCCCCCGTCTCTTCCACCACCACCAGGCACTCCCGCACCCGTTCGGCGTCTAGGTGAATCGGCTTCTCGCAGAAAATCGCCTTCCCGGCCCGGGCCGAGCGCTCGATCAGGTCGGCGTGGGTATCGGTCGACGAGGCGATCAGCACCGCGCGGACTTCCGAGTCTTCCAGCGCCCGATCGATCTCCACCACCTCCGCCCCGGCCGCCACCGCCGTCTTTTGGGCCGCCTCAGCGACCGGGTCCGACACGTACTTCAGTTCCGCATCCGGCATCGCCGCCAGCGTCCCGGCGTGCAGGGCGCCGATGCGGCCGGCGCCAAAGAGAGCGAATTTTATCACCATCAGGCTCATTTCTGGTTGACCGGAGCGCCGGTATTATCCACCCCACACGGGCCTGGTGGAAGTCGCGCCGGCCGCCGTCGGGCCGCTAGTATTCGGCCGGGGTTGTCGCCGGGGAGCCCGTCCATCGCGTTGAGCTGAGAAGGTAGAGTAAATGTCCGACGACGTCGTCTATCGATCCCACGTCCGCATCGAACGCATCAAAGGCCCTTTGCGCCACGCCCACCTGCCGGCCAATCCCGACCCGGTCGTCTTCGGCGTCCACACCGAGGTCGCCGAGCACTACGGCGTCGACACCGAGATCGTCGATCCCCACACCACCACCCTCGACTACGTAATCTCCGCCGCCGCCGGCTGACTGACCGGCACCTTCGGGGGCGCGCTGGAGGCGCGCGGAATTCCAGCCGGCAAAGGTATTTTGAACGCCGAAGCCGTCGGCGAGATCGAAAAAGACGGCAACGTCCTGATCATCCGGCGCATCCATGTGACGTACCAGCTAAAGGCCGACGAAGAGCACCGCGAGACGGTCGAGCGGGTGCTGGGTTTCCACGCCGGCCACTGCCCGGTGGCGCGCTCGATCGAGAACAGCATCGCCATCACCACCGCGCTGGAGATGCGCACCTAGCGGGACCCGCCGTCCACGGTTAGCGTCTGCCCGCTCACAAAGCGATTCTGCAGCAGCAGCGGCACAATCGAGTCCGCCATCTCCTCCGGCCCGGCCGCATACCCCACCGGCGTTCTCTCTTCCACCGTGCGTTTCAGGTCCTCATAGTCGGGCCGGGCCTCCCACCACCACCGCGTCCCCACGAAACCCGGCGCCACCGCATTGACCCGAATCTCCGGGCCCAGCACCCGCGACAAAGAGCGCGTCATCGTTATCAACGCCGCCTTCGCCGCCGCATAGGCGATCGAACTCCCCCCACCGGTGTACCCGGACACCGACGCCACATTCACCACCGCCCCGTCGCCCGTCGCCCGCAGGTGCGGCGCCGCCGCCCGCGTCACCTGGAACGCCCCCACCACATTCACCTGGAAAATCTCTATCCACTTCTCCCCGGTCATCGCCTCCAGGTCGGCGTGGTCGACGAAATGGGTCATCCCGGCGTTGTTCACCAGGTAGTCGATTCTGCCGAGCTTCGATGCCGTTTCCTCCACCATTTCCCGGACCGCCCCGTCATCGGCCACGTCGGCCCGCACCGCCACGGCCCGCCCGTCCATACTCTCGATATCCGCCACCGCCGCGTCTACATTCTCCAACTCGGTGTCATCCGGATAGTTCAGCGCCACCGCCACCCCCAGTTCGCCCAGCCGCGTGGCCGTCGCCCGGCCGATTCCCGCCGACGCGCCGGTCACTAGCGCCACTCGTTGCTCCTCAGCCATCCGGCCCTCCTCGGGATTTCAGAGTGGCCGAATAGTAGCGCAAAGCGCCACGTTCCCGGACCGGCCGGCCGCCGCCAATCTGGCGAGCGGCACCGGCATCGGCGGCCGGCCACGAAACTCCTTCTCAGGGAGACGTACTACTCTGCCTCGGGGCAGGGAAACCAGGGGATGCCGTCGGGGTGGCGGGTCCCGGACTCCGGGGGAGCGATCATGGCCACGACCGCTGCAACACGCCCGTCGCTACGACGGCAGCTAGGAATCGGAAACCGTGGGGGCCTGGCCGGCTACATGTCCGTGTTGCCATCGATCCTGCTCCTGATCGTCTTTGTGATCCTGCCGATCTTCATCGCCTTCTATTACAGCCTCACCGACTACGATCTCATGTGCGAACCAGTATTCGCTGGTGCGAAGAACTACACCAACCTCTGGCAAGACATTCGTTACCCTCGCGCGGTGACGAATACCCTGTACTTCGCGTTCGGCACGGTGCCTTCGGGAATCGTCACCTCTTTGCTGCTGGCAGGCCTGATCAACCGCCAGATACGTGGCATCTACGCCTACCGGGCGTTCTTCTATCTGTCGGTTGTGAGCTCGATGGTGTCCGTCTCGTTGATCTGGCTGTGGATGTACGATCCAAACTTCGGGTTGCTCAACGATGGACTGGAAATGATCGGCCTGCCCCGCATGAAATGGCTGCGGGCGCCCGAAACCTCCATGCTTTCGGTCATCATCATGAGCGTTTGGAAGAACATGGGCCTGAATATGGTGATCTACCTGGCCGGCCTGCAGGGCATTCCGCCCCACCTCTACGAGGCGGCTGAAATCGACGGCTCCGGCCGGCTGTTAACGTTCTTCCGCATTACCGTGCCGCTGCTGAAGCCGACGACCTTCTTCGTGGTGATCGTGTACTTCATCGGGACGCTGCAAATGTTCACCCAGGTGTACGTGATGAACGTATCGGTGGGCCATGGTGCAAGCGGGTATCGCATCGGCGGGCCGCTTGACAGCGCCATCACCGTAGTTGTACTGATTTACGACAACGCATTTCAGTACTTGAAGATGGGCTACGCCGCGGCGATGTCCGCGGTACTCTTCGTGGTCATCGGCGTCGTCACCCTGATCAACGCCCGCGTGCTGCGCTACGACATCGGCTACTAGGAGGCCACAGACCGGCTCTCTGACGGCTTTCTCGCACCCTCTGCGGATCGCCTCGTTGCCCGACCAGTCACGTGGCCCGACCCATCCCGTGGCCCGACCTGCGTGCAGGTTGGGACCCGCTACCTCGCGTCCGTCGCACGCCGGCCAGGCGCGCTGCACCACTCGTGGCTCGCCGACCATCCAACCGTCCGCGGGGTTACGAAGTAGCCGGGCCGTAGTTCAAATCCCCGCGCCACGAGGCCCCCTCCGCCCCACCAATTCCGTCTAGGCGCACACCCTCGCCGCAGCCCCTGCAACGGCCTGCGAAAGATTCTTTCGCGATTTGTAAACCGCTTGATACGGGCGCGGTTTCATCCTGCCGAAATAGGGAATGTAGGGACAATTTCCTTTGGCAGGGATTCAGGAACGACCTTTGGCAAACGCAATCCACATATCCACCACCGCTGCCGCCGCCGGAAGTATCCGGGTGGCAGTGGCCTTGCTGGCTGCAGCGCTCCTGGCGCTGGTCGCCACCACCCCCGTCCGCGCCGACTCGCCGCCGTTGAGCGCCGCCGTCGTCATCGAAGCCGGCTACGCCTTCGCACTCGACCCGGCCACCGGCGACTGGGCCCCCGTCCAGCCGGTTGACACCCTTTCCGGAGGCGCCCAGATCGGCACCGGCCCCGACACCCGCCTGCTGCTCACCTTCCCCGACGGCTCGGTTCTGCAGATCGAATCCGACAGCCACGTGGCGCTGGTCGACATCGCCATCGACAACGTTGTCATTTACCAGTTCCACGGCAACACCTGGGCCCGTGCGGCGGTCACCACCGCGACCGTTCTGAAGATCGAGAGCCCGTCCGGATTTCTCATCGCCACCGATGTCGAACTCAAAACCACCCTCCACGCCGACGGCGGCCTCGAGGTGAAGATCACCGGCGGCCAGGCCGACCTGGGCGCCAACGGCGACCCCTACGGCACCCCCATGAACACGGGCGACCTGGTACGGGCCGGCAACGGCAACCAGCCCACGGTCGACGTGCTGGAACTGGTCGAAGTCGTCAGCCTGGGCGCGCTGCGCGGGCAGGTTTCGCCGCCGGCCCCCGTCCTCGAAATCAGCGTCGAAACCGTCGTCCTGGAAGAGGAAGAAGTCGCAGCGGCAGTTGCCGCCATGACCGATTCGACTGACGCCGAAGTTGAAGCCACCGACGAATCCGCCGACACGCCCGCCGCCGAGCCCACCCCGGAGCCCACCCGGCGCCGACCCCGGCGCTGACCGAAGCCGAAGCCCGCGCCATCATGGACGCCGCCATCGACGCCGCGGCCGCCGAGCGCAACGCAACCCGGACCGCCGCCCGGGCCACCCGGGACGGCGCAATCGACGCTGCGAAGGCCGTCAAGGACGCGGAACTCGACGCCGCCAAATCCATCAAGGACAAGGACGACCGCAAGGCTGCCAAGGCCGTCGCGAACGACAAGTACGACGCCGCCGAGGCCGCCGCCGAAGACGCCTACGACGCAGCCGTCGCCGCCGCCAACACTCTCTACGACGGGCAGACCGCCGCCGCCACCACCGCCTTCGCACTGCTCTTCCCCGACGCCTAGACCCGCTCCTGGTCCGTTCCCCCCGCCTCACGGGTACGCTCGCGCAGCCGGCTCACACTCTCGTGCTGGTTGATGAAGCGATAGATCCAGTCCTCCGCCTCGTGGGGATAGTCGCCAAAGTCGCAGCGCGCGCCGTAGACATCGCCCTCCTCGCCGGCCACCGCCCAGACCTCCAGCACGGCGCACGGCAGCGAGAACTTCCGCGCCGGGTCCTGAGTGCCCTGCCACAGGTTCTCCCATCTGCGCCGGTCACCCAGCGGATCGTTGAGATCCAGGCGGAATTCCAACCGGTGATTCACCCCGGGCGCGTCTTCACTGGCGGCGATTTCGGCCTTTATGCGGATCTCCACCCCACCGGCGCTCAGGTCGGTTATCTCTGCCGGCAGCGTGCGGCGTTCGCCCTGATTGGGCGCGGGGATGATGACCAGCCGAGCGTCCGGAATGGCGACTCCGATGCGGAAGGCCTCCCGGCGCTTCAGTTCCGCCACTACCACCGGCCGCGACATCATCACCAGGCGCTCGCCGGCGCCCCCGAGTTGCAGGACTTCGCCATGGCCCCGGTACCCCACCCCATCGGTCTCCGCCGTGACCACCGCCACGGCGCCGACACAAATCTCGTTCGGGATGCGGGCGAACGACGGCACATCGATCACCAGCGCCGCGTCGTTCGTCCCCACCACCGTTCCCTCGAGCGACAGGTGATCCTCGCCGTCGATAACCTCCAGGCGCACCGCGACCCTATCGGTCAGCATCCGGCTTTCGCCCGGGTCCATCAGCGGCGCCCCGTCGGTTGGCTCGTTCCCCGTCCAGTCTACGACCACCCCCGCCCGATCCCGCCGAACTCGCCCCGCTGACTTGGTCAGTCCCCCAGCACGGTCACCCGAATCGTCGCCGGCTCGCCCGGGAACCAGGCCACCAATTCCGCCAGCGGCGCGACCCGCACCACGTACTCGCCCGCCGCATCCGGCAGCCGCAACATCCCCCGAAACGCATAGCCGTTACCCGGCAGGATGTCCCCCACCAGGTGGCCCAGCAGCACGATCCGGCCCTCGTAGCCGGTCATCTCGACTTCGCTACCGTCGGCCTGCACCTGGAACCAGCGCCAGCCCAGGCGGATATTCGCCTCGCCGCCCCAGGTCACCGGGCCCAGGTTCAGCGCCGTCACCAGCAGCGGCAGACGTTCTGCCGGCTGTCCGGTGAATTCGTCTTCGGTCACCAGGCGCAGCCGCGCCCGCAGCCCCTCACCGGTGCCATCGAACGCCGTGGTCGCGATCGCCCCCACCCGCACGTCGCGCTGCAACAGCATCCCGCCCGCCAGTTCCAATTCCAGCCCGTAGATTCCGGCGTCCGCCGGTGTCGGCAGCCGCAGAAGCGAGTCGTAGGTCCCGCCCGCCGCCAGGAACGGCGGCGGCAGCAGGCTGCTCTCCGCCGCGAAGATAACCGCTCCCCCGGCATCCCGCCAGCGCACGGTCACCGTCCGCAGCGTGGCATCCCGCGGCGGCAGCCAGGGATCCGGCGACTGATTGCGCAGCACCAGCGGCGCCTGGATCGCCATCGCCGCCGGCGCCGTCTCCAGCGGCAGGAAGACATCCAGTTCCGCCCAGTCGCCGTCGGGCCGTTCCGCCACCTGGGGCAGTGTCAACACCAGCCAGCCAAACGAATCGGTCGCTCCCACCGCCGCCGGGCCCGCGCCGGCCGCCCGCCAGATCGCCTCATCGCGAGCCTCCAACTTCGCCAGGTCGATCACCACCCCCCGCACCCCCACCGCCGCCAGCGCCCGCAGCAGATCCTCGACTCCCTGCCGGGTCACATCGCGGGTGGCATCGCGAAAGAACCAGTACTGCGGCCAGATCGCTCCCGAGTAGCCGTTCACCAGCGGACCCTTGCCGGCGACGGTGGTCATCCAGATCCGTCCGATCTCCTCGGCGCCACTCACCGGCACGAACAGCAACGGACCTTCTGGAGCGTCCCCCAAGGTCGCCGCCAGCCCCAGGTCTTCCGGCACCGGCGGGACATTCAGCGGCGCGGTCGCCGCCTCGCCGAGCACCGCCGCCACCAGCAGCACTCCCACCGCCGGCGCCGCCCAACCACCCCGCCGCCGGCGGCGCAGCCGCGCCGCCGCCGCCGTAACCAGCACCCCGGCCAGCAGCGCCAGCGCGAAATTGGCCAGCAGCGCGAACCGGGCCACGATCCGCACCGCCCGAAAGCTGGCGAAGTTGTCGTAGAGGAAGCGATAGGGCAGCGCGAAGTCGGTCACCTCCTCGTGCCATTTCCAGTTCGGCCCCAGGCTCAGCACCACCGCCAGCAGGAACAGCGCCCCGGACCCCAGCACGTAGCCCGGAAACGACCGCCGCGAAGACCGTCCCCGCAGCAGCGCCACCGCACCCAGCAGGCCGACGATCCCGCCCAGCAATCCCGCCGCGAACGGCACAAAGCCGGGAAACGCGCGCCGCTCGCCGGTGGGCACCGGGAATCGCTCCTGCAGCCCGCCGTACCAGGCCAGCCGCGACGACGGCGACAGGTAGTCGCGCAACTGCAGCGAACCGTTCTGCACCTCGGAGATGTCCCGTTCCGCCGCCCAGTCCCGCGAATACTCCAAGTAACCCAGCGCAAACGGCGCGAACAGCGCACCCACCACCACCGTCACCGCCAGGCTGCGCAGCGGCACCCGCCAATCGCGGTTGCGCAGTGACCACCAGACCCCGGGCACGATCGCGAAGGCCACCAGCACAAACCCGGCGATATAGCCCAGATGCACCGCGGTCACGAATTGCAGGCCCACGCAGAGCGTCGCCAGGCCGAAAACCCGCCAGCCGCGCGAACGGGCGAAGCGCACGCCAAACAGCAGCGTCAGCGGTATCCACCAGGCTCCGGCGAACTGAAAATGGGCCAGGCCGTAGTTGAGTTGCAGCGCCCCGAAGCCAAACACCGTTCCGGCCGCCAACGCCGCCAGGCGATCGTGAGTCAGAGTCAGCACCGCCAGGTACATGCAGAAGGCGCTGAGCCCGAAGGCGATGTGCCAGGTGAGGTTGAAGGCCACGATTTCGTCGCCGGTCACCAGGCGCAGCGGCGCGAAGATCGGCAGCAACCCCAGCAACAGATCCGAACCAAACAACGCGTTGCCGGAGCCGAAATAGAAGTTCCCCTGCAGGAACGAGGCCGGGTCCGACCACAGCGCGAGCAACTGCCCATCCAGCAGCGCTGCCTGCCACAGTTGATCGCCGTTCGGCTTGTTCGCCAGGTGCCCGGCGGCGTTCGCCAGCAACGGCCGCATCGCCATCACCGTCACCACCACGAAGAACAACGCCACCATCCAATGCCCGGTCCAGGCCCGCTCCCGCAGCCACCGCACCACGCCGGCGGGCCACCTCACGGGGATCTCCGCCAGCCACTTGACCGCTCGCCTCCGCTCCGGTGCATTCAACA
>JASLPR010000019.1 GCA_030744875.1 Chloroflexota bacterium | reverse complement strand
CGCCGGCGAAATCTGGCGGCGGACAAAGCACAACCGCCGGGGCCGCTTACGGCCGGCGCCGGCCGACCGCTCGTCGGTGCCCGAAACGTGAGCATGCTGCAGCTGCAAAATCTTGCGCGGCCAAAGCCGCCGTCTCTTCGTTTCGGGTCCGGTTAGGCCGGTCTGTCACCGGAGAGTCACACCCCTCGTCTGTCCAGATAATCATGGCGATTTGAACCTGTCAAGGGGTCATTTTCGGGCTGGTTGGGAAGTTTCCGGAAGGGGTCTGAAAGCCGCGCGGACTTTCTTTCGAAATGGTCTATCGGGAACGGTTTTCGGCCCGACTCGAGAGTTTGCTCTGTCGGTCCCCGGTATCCGCTGGAAGAACCAAACAGCCTGTGGCTGCCGGCCTGCGCGCAGGCCAGGCCACGACCACGCCGGGCCATGAGCCAGAATTGAAGATCTGCGACTGGCGACTACAGGCCAGAAAGAAAGCTGTCGGGAACAGCGCGGGGGGCGATGAACTCATCGGCCGTGCCGACCGACTCCAGGAAGGCAATGTAGCGGTCGCGGAGGTCGGCGGCGACGCCCGGATTGGCGGCGATGACGTTGTTGGTGTGGCCCGGGTCGTCGTGGTTGTTGTAGAGCTGCGGCGTGAGCGCGGCCTCACCCGGAACCTCGCGGCGACGGCGGCTGTCGATGGCCTCGGTGAAGGCGCCTACGCCGATGCCCCGAAACGCGCCGGAGGCCTCGCCGATGGTGTCCTCGGCCACCGGTGCGCCCAGGATCAGCGTCCAATCCGGGGTGCGGATGGTGCTGGGGCGGCCGGCGACGGGGCCGATGATGGTGTGCGAGGAGACGACGCAGTCGCGCAAAGTGTCGACTTCGCCGCGCACCAGCGGCAGCAGCGAGGCGCCATGGGCGGTGCCGGTGGGCGGGATGCCGGCCAGCTCCAGGAAGGTCGGCATGAGGTCCATGGGCTGCACGAAGCCGCCGACTTTCTGCCCGGGATTGGTGACGCCCGGGATGTGGGCGATCAGCGGGATGCGGGTGACCTCGGGATAGAGCGGATGCGGCCGGGCGGCGCCGGTCTCTTCGATGATGCTTTTGCCGATGATGTCGTGCTCGCCGAAGTAGAAGCCGTGGTCGGACAGAAACAGCAGGGCGGTGTCTTCCCACAGATTCAGGCTGTCCGTGGTGTCCAGGATGACGCCGAGCCAGCGGTCGACCATGGAGACCTCGCCGCAATAGCGGGCGTGGGCGTGGCGCAGCTCTGCGGGCGACATGAAATCGCGCCAGTAGCCGTAGACCGGATAGGTGACGGCCTGGCCGGTGTAGCCGGGGTCGTACTTGTCGACGTACCACTGCGGCGGGTCCCAGGGCTCGTGGGGGTCGAAGGTATCGACGTGCAGGAAGAAAGGTCCCTCGGCGTGGTTGTCTTCGAGCCAACTGGCGGCGCGGGCGAAGGTGGTGGGGGCGAAGCAGTCGGACTCGTGCTTCCAGCCGCCGGTGTTGCGCAGGTGCTGGGAGATGGAGATGTCGGGGGCACGCAGCTTGTCGCGGTCGGCGGGCAATCGCACCTGTCGGGGATGGGACACGAGGCGGTCGTTTTCCTGCCCGCGGATCCAGTCGAAGGCCGAAAAGCCGCGGTCGTAGTGGAAGCCGTTCTGCAGAATGTGGGGGGTGTCGGCGATGAGCATGGTGGTGTAGCCGGCGTCGGCGAGGGTTTCGGAAAGGATGGTTTCGGAGGACGGCAGCGGCGCCCACTCAGCGTAGGTGAAGACGGCGCGGCCGGTGAAAACTTCGTGGCGGTTGGGAACGGTGGGGAAGGAGCCGACGTGGTAGTCCTCGAACAGCGCGGCGCGGGCGACGAAGCGATCGATATTGGGGGTCTCGACGCACCATTCGCCGCCGCTGGCCCAGCGGTCGGGCTGGGCGCCATAGGCGCCGATGTGATCGCGACGGAGGGTGTCGGAGCAGACGACGATGACGTTCATGTGGGCCCTCCCCGGGTTGCACTGACGGAGCGCTTCCGCCGCATGGCCAGCGTAGGGGAGGTGGTGGGTGGGGGGCAATTCGGGCGGGAGCCGCGCGCGGGTACACTCGCGAGGCGTTGCCGCGAAGGGAGGCCGGAATTGGTGGAGAAAATGCGGGTCGGGCTGGCCGGACTGGTGCACGATCACGTCTGGGTCTTGGCGAAGCAGTGGCAAGAACTGGACGCGGAAGTGGTGGCGGCGGCGGACCCCAACCAGCCGCTGCTGGAGCGGATGCAAAGCGAGTACGGGGTGGCGCGCGCCTACGCGGACTACCATGAGATGCTGGCGGAGGAAGACCTGCAGATCGTGCAGGTTGGGCTGGAGAACTCGAGTCACGCCGACGTGGTCGAAGCGGCGGCGGCGGTCGGGGTGGACTGCCTGGTCGAAAAGCCGATGGCGGCCACCTACGATCAAGCCGACCGCATGGTCCGGGCGGCCGAAGCGGCGGGAATCAAGCTGATGGTGAACTGGCCGCTGACTTGGAATCCGGCCTATCGCCGGGCTCGCGAACTGGTGGCCGAAGGGGCGATCGGGCGGGTGATCCAGGTGAAGCATCGCGGCGGGCACTCGGGTCCGCTGGACCGGGGTACGTCGGAGTATTTCCGCGACTGGCTCTACGACGCCGAGCGCAACGGCGCCGGGGCGTACATGGACTATTCGGGCTACGGGGTGAACGTGGCGCTGGACTATCTGGAGGGTCCGCGGGCGGTATATGCCCACGCCGCGAACCTGGCCCAAGATCACCACACCGTGGACGACAACAGCATCCTGATTGTGAAGTTCGCGCGCGCGATGGCAGTGGTCGAGGGCACCTGGACGGAGCGGTTTGAGCTGCCCTGGACGACGTTCATAACCGGCGCGGAGGGCGCGCTGATGGCCGATTACCACACCATGGAATTGGTGCGGTTCGACGGCGACCACGAATCCGGCGAGCCGGTGGCGTTGGTCCCACCGTCGGCCGGCGAACGGAACGGTCCGGAGTATTTTGTAGCCCGCCTGCAATCGAGCGCGCCGGTCGACGGCCCGTCCACCGCCCGGCGCGGACGCGATGTGCAGGAGGTCTTGCAGGCGGGGTTGATTTCGATGGCCGAGGGGCGGGAAGTGACGCTGCCGCTGGGGGAGTAGGGCGGGCCGCGGGAGCGAGTCGGGCTGGCGGGGCCGGGCCGCCGCGCTGCTAGACTTTTGCGGGCCCGCGCCCGGGTGCGGGCAGCGGTCACGCGGCACGGGGCGCCGCGGTTGGGGGGGCGCCCGTTCGACCACCGGATCGGGATTTCGGCTGATGGCAACCAGCACGGCGACGGGCGGGCTCCGGCGACGGCTTCGCTTTGGCAATCGCGGCGGCCTGGCGGGCTACTTCTTCGTCGCCCCGTCGATCGTGTTCCTGGCCGTTTTCGTGATCCTGCCAGTGCTCGGCGCGCTCTACTACAGCTTCACCCGCTACGACCTGATGAACCCACCGGAGATCACAGGATTCAAGAACTACACCGACTTGCTGTCCGACACCCGCTATCCGCGGGCGGCGCTGAACACGCTCTTCTACGCCTTTGGCACCGTGCCGAGCGGGACGATCATCTCGCTGCTGCTGGCGATGCTGATCAACCGCCAGATTCGCGGCATGTATACCTTCCGGGCGCTGTTTTACATGCCGGTGGTGAGTTCGTTCGTGTCGGTTTCGCTGATCTGGCTGTGGATGTACGAACCGCAGTTCGGATTGCTGAACGAGGCGATGGAATTGCTGGGGTTGCCGCGGCTGAAATGGCTGCGTAGCCCGGACACTTCGATGCTGGCGATCGTCATCATGAGCGTCTGGAAGAACATGGGCCTGAACATGGTGATCTACTTGGCCGGCCTGCAAGGGATTCCGCCGCACCTGTACGAGGCGGCGCAGATCGACGGCGCCGGGCGTGTCTCGGCATTCTTCCGCATCACCCTGCCGCTGCTGGCGCCGACGACGTTCTTCGTGGTGATCATGTTCTTCATCCATGCGCTGCAGATGTTCGTGCAGGTGCTGATTATGACGGCCACCAGTGGCAGCTTCGAGAACCTGGGCGGGCCGATTGACAGCACGATCACGGTGGTGGTGCTGATCTACGAGAACGGTTTCTGGTTCTTGAAGATGGGGTATGCATCGGCGATGTCGTTTGTGCTGGTGCTGGTGATCGGGGCGGTGACGCTGGTGAACGCGCGGTTGCTCCGGTACGACGCGGGCTATTGAGCAGGTTTGGTGCTAACGGCCCAGCGGCGGGGCGTGCTGGAGAAGGAGCGCGGACGAATCCGGAGCCTGTCGGAGAGAATCGGTCTGCGCGGGTTCAGCAGATAGCCCACGAAGAGGCTCGGGAGATGCCACCGTTGGCCCACAGCCATTCCTTGAACGTGCCATCCAGCGTCTCCAGGTTGAATCCGGCCCGGGCGTCCAGCGATTGCTCGAAGGTCAGGGCGCTGTCGACGTCGCTGAGGATCTGCATCAGCGGTATCCCGCCGATGCGCCCGGCCAGGAAGAGCACGGCGTAGTAGGCGGTGCCGTAGGCGAGGTTGACGGCTTGGAGGCCGGTGAAGCTGGTCCAGCTCTCGTGGAGGAAGCGCAATGAGGGCAGGGTGCCGTCGCGCAGCGCGTTGGAGATGGAGGTGTCGAACTGATAGAGCCCGACGCCGGACGGGAAATTGGCGAAGGCGACGACGTTGGCCATGCCTTCGACGAACCAGAGCGTGCTGAAGGAGTTGGTGTTTTCGAACTGGAGGATGTGGGTGTATTCGTGGGCCAGGACGACGCGGATGATTTCGAGATCGCTTGGATGGAGCTGTCGGCCTGCTCGAGTTTGTGGAGGACGGCGCGGCCGCCAGTGAAGACGTCAGTCTGGATGGCGGCGGCGGCGTAGGTATCTTCGTAGCGTCGGCGTTCGGCCTCACTCAATGATCTCCCCTGCACATCCCCGATGCCGGCGGAGAAGCCGGTGCGGGTGCCGTACAGGTAGAAGGTGACCGGCACGGTGGGGCGGAATCCCCGGTCGGCGGCCGTGGATTCGACGAAGGATCTGACCTCGGCGGCGATGGTGGCCAGGGAACCCTGTGCCCGGTCGTCGACGGCGACGACGGTAGGGGTGTAGGTCGTGAGAGCGGTGGGTGGGGCGGGGGGGGCGGGTGGTGCGGAAGAGCCGCCGGCCGGATCGGGGATGACGTCGACCGAATGGGCGGCGCGGGCGGCAGCGGTGAAGAAACCCGCTGAACTGGCCAGGTCGCCGACGTTGGCCAGCACCACCTAGCCGGCCGGCCCCTAGGGCCCGGCGTCGGTCCAGTGTTGAAACACAGCGCGCTGCGCGCGCAGGGTGCGGACCGGGCCGAAGTCGGCATAGGCCGTTGGCAGCCCGTACAGATCGAGCCAGTTGGAGATGGCGTAGAACCGGGCGGCGATGGCGGCGTTCTGGTCGAGCAGCGCCAGGTTGGCATCGACCACTTCTTCCCACGGCCGGCCAACATCGGATAACCAGTCGGCGGTGGCCGGTATCTGCCAGACGCTCAGCAGCCACTCGGCCATGGGGACGCCGCCGACACTGCCGCCGCTGTCGCCGACTTCGTCGATCAGGTTGGCGAAGCTGATCGCGTCGCTGTTGGGGTCCCACTGCAATACGGCGCGCTGGAAGGCCTGGCGGATGAATCCGTTGTGGTCATAGCGCCGCGAGATGGGATAGCCGAGGGAGTTGATGCTGCCGGCGCCGGTGAAGGCGTCGTAGAAGCCCTGCGCCCCGACGTTGGCGACCATGTAACCGGTGCCGTTGCCGGGCCCGGCCTGCGGGTAAAACCAACCGCCGGCAACTGCCTGCTCACCGGCGGTGCGGGCGGTGGCGGGGAGCAGCGTGCCGAGCGCCGGGACGGCCCCGGCGAGCGCCAGGAAGGCGCGGCGGTGGAGCTGCAACGCGCGGCGGCGGCTCTGCAAGGAACCTTCGGTACCCTTCAACGGACCAGGACGTTGTGCAGCACGCGGCGCTCGCGGGCCAGCGCCGGGGCGTTGTTGCCGACGGTGTCGATGAGGTGCACGGTGCCCGGGTTGCGCCCTACCAGCGCGACGACCTCTTCGAGGTCCAATCCGCCCTCAGTGTCCAGGTGCAGGGGCACGCTCGGGCGCTGCCCGGGGGCGGTGTTGTGCCAGCGGATCTCGGCCAGCCGGTCGCCGAAGCGGCGCATGTAGCCAAGGCGGTCCATGAAGGTGTGACGGCTGAGCCCGACGGACTGGTAGGCGAAGCCGGTGTGCAATGAAAAACGTACGTTGGGGGCTTCGTCGAGGA
>JASLPR010000018.1 GCA_030744875.1 Chloroflexota bacterium | reverse complement strand
CGGCTCCACCAGTTCCCGCGCGGTGCGGTCACAGTGCTGCTCGAACTCGGGAGCGAAGACGTCCCAGAAGTCCTCCTCGCGGTTGCCGAGGCGCATGCCCGGTTCGACCGGTTCCATGTAGTGGCAGATGTCGGCGAAGCGCACGTTGTGGACGAACGGAACCCGGATCGGGTCGTAGTACTCGACCGGCGAGTGGGTGCCCAGGGTGTTCATGCCCAGCTCGCGCAGATCGGACTCGACGCGGGCCTGGAAGCCCTGTCGAAAACGCGGATCGGCCGGGTCGACGCTGCCGAATTCGGCGCCCCAGTGTTCGCGGTTGTACTCGCCGGTGAGCATCATCGGCATGACATGGTTCATGCCCCAGGAGATGAATGCGTGGCCCTCCGGGGTCACCAGCCACCAGCGGTCGTCGCGCTGCAGGCGAAAGGCGCCGGTGGCCTCGTAGGAACGGGCCTTCCAGCCGCCGAAACGGTCAAGTTGCGCGGTCTCCTGGGTCATGCTTGCTCCTCTTTGCGGGCTCCGGAATGTGGCGGTCGCGGCTTCACTCTTCGGTGGCGGCCGGGAAGGTCGCTTCGATGCGTCTATCCCAAATAGCCCCGTCAGGGAAAGTCCACCCCATGCGCCGAGAATCAGACCCTATCCGCGGGCGATCCATCGGTCCCCGGGAGCGATCTCCACCGCTTCATAGTCGTCAAGCCGGATGAATGGCATGAGACCGACCCGGGTTCTTGTCTTCGCCTAAGCCCGCCGGGATACCGTAGTGCCGGGGAAGCTTCCGATCAAATCTGGTCCCGCCGAACGGCGCTAGACGCCGGATTCGCGGGCGGCCGCCAGTTGCTAGTGCAGGGCCTGGATCTCGAACTCGGAGGCCGCCGAGCCCGGCTCCGGGGGACCACCCGGCAGCATCGCCTTCAGCGCCCCCAGCGCAACCGCTTGCAGCGCCCCGACTCGCTCGGCCAGGTCCAGCGCGGCCGACTCCAGATCGCGCGCCGGCACCGGTTCGCGACAGAGACCGATCCGCCAGGCATCTTCTGCCCCGAGGCGCTCGCCGGTCATGACGAGGTCGCGCGCCCGGCCCTCGCCAACGGTGCGGCTCAGCATCGGTATGCCGCCCCACCCGGGAATCCAGTCGTGCTGCAATTCCGGGGCGCCGAACGCCGCTTCGACCGCGGCCAGGCGCAGGTCGCAGCTCAGCGCCAATTCCAGCCCGCCACCGAGGCAGTATCCGTGGATGGCGGCGATGCTGGGCAGGCGGCTTGCGGCGAGACGGCCGAACGCCCGGTGTCCGGCGACCGCCCATTCGCGGATGGTCGCGCCGTCCAATTCGCGGACGATGTTCAGGTCGGCGCCGGAGCAGAAGGCGCGGTCGCCGGCCCCGGTGATGATCAGCGCGCGCGCCGCCGGGTCGGCCACCGCCTTCTCCACCGCGGCCTCCAATTAGGCCAGGGTCTGCCAGTCGATGGCGTTCAGCACGTCGGGGCGATTCAGCGTCAGCCGCACGATCCCGGGGCGGGGCCGGTCAACAATCACCCGCGCCCCATTTCGCCGGACCCGGTGGCTTCAATCGCGGAGCCCGGGATCGCAATCTCCAACGGGACTTCCCGCACGTCGCTATTCCACCGGGATGAGGATGGTCAACCGCGACAGGAAGTGGATCAGGGCCAGTTCGTCGTCGGCGGACACCGTGACCGCTTCGATCCAGATGATGAGACCGGGGTAGTCGAGGTGCAGCAGTGCGTAGACGCGGTGCGTCCCGGAGGGCGAGCAGACGGATTCGTCGAACTGCCCGGACAGGCCGTCGCCCTCGAAGAACTTGCGCCCTTCATACGAGCATTCGGTGGGGTAGGGCTCGATATCGAGGAAGGCGGACAGATAGTCGGCGTCAACATCGGCTCCCCCCGAGGAGAGGAGCGTGATGAAGATGCCGGCGACGTTGGTGTTGAATTCGCCCGGGCCGGCGTTGGGGTAGGGCGGTGAGTGGCGGTCGCGGTCACCGGCGGCGCTGCCGAACCAGTCGTCGAGGTTGGGTGCGACGTTGATGATGGGGACGCTCTCGACCGGGTCGGTGGCCGATTCCCAGGGCTGCGGGACCTCGGAGTAGATCGTGAGCGTGTCGTCCCAGATCTCCACAACCCCACCGGGTACGTTGGATCCCTCGCCTTCGCCGGGCGGCGCGTCCGGATCGCCGCCGACGCCAGGGTCGGGGTAGACGATGAAGGTGTCGTAGAACTCCTGCACGTCCTGACGCTCGGCGTCCGATTGGGTCACGCTCAGAATGACGACAATGTACGTGGGGCTCTCCATCTCGTAGACGGCGAGGAACGTGTACTTGGTCTCGCCGCCGCAGTTGGATTCCAGCACCCTCCCGCCGTAAAGCGGGTCGGCATAGTGGAAACGCTCCCCCGGGGTGCAGCCGGGCGGCAGCACCGTCGCGTCCAGAATCGCTTCCAGGTCAGCGTCGCCGACCGAATCGCCGGGTTCCCCGAACAGGGCCAGGAGCATAATGCCGGTGGTATCCGGCGCCGTTCCGGGGCCGGATGGCAGGTCCGCCCAGGCGTCGATATCGTCCATCCAGGCTTCGATATCCGGGGACGCATTCAACATCGGGGCCGCCTCCAACCGCGTACCATCCACCCCCCAGTCTCGACGGACGTTCGCCACGATCAGGCCGGTGTCGTCAGTCGCCAGCAGATACTCGATCTCCGGCTCATCCGGCGGCGGGTCGTGGACGTGTACATCGCCGTCGTGTTCGTCCTGGGTGTACATGACGAACGAGGCGTACACGCCCTGAACGGCCTCGGTGTCCGCCGGCGTGTAGGCCAGGCTGATGATGCTGGCGATGTACACCGGATTGCCGTCTTCGGTGGCCCCCAGGATTTCCATGACGCCACCGTCAGAGCAGGCGAACACCGCGATGTAGCCGGTGTAGAGCGGGTCGCTGTAAGGCTCCTGGTGGTCGAAGAAACAGTTCTGATAGCCGGGATTGAACTCCATGTGGAGCAGGAGTTCTTCTTCGGTGACCTCCGAGCCATCCTCCGAGTCCATGATCCCTATCGCTATGCCCGGGGCCGAGGCCGTGAGCGGGTCCGAACTGAAGTTGCTGTAGAAGGCGGCGAGGTCCGGGGCGGTGTCGATGTTCGGGTCTTCCATCTCGGGCGCGGTGTTCAGTTCCCAGCTGGCCGGGACCGTGACCGAGATGCGACCGCTGTCGTCGACGACGCTCACGTATTCGGTGTCGGTGGAAACAAGCGGTCGTCCGTTAATTTGCCCCTCTAGGGTCTCGCCGGTGTCCTGCCGGATCAGCTTTACCTGCATGACGCGATCGCTGCCGCGGGTCTGCAGCACGTCGCAGTAATCGCGCATGGTGCCATCGTCGCCCAGCGGCAGGCGCTCCATCTCGATGATGAAGTCGCCGGGCAGGATGCCCGCTTCGTCGGCCGGCGAGCCGGACTCGACCGAGGCCACCCAGAGGCCGCTGGAGGCCTGCCCGATGTACGCTTCGCCGTTAATGCCGATCCAGTCGACGTTACTACCGGCGATCAGTTGCTCGAGCACCGGCAAGGCCTGTTCGAGGCCGACGGCGAAGAACTGGTTGAACTCCAGCAGGCTGGCGTAGACGATGCCGACGACGTCGCCGGCTTCCGTCACCAGCGGCCCGCCGCTGTTGCCCGGGCTTACCGCGGCGTCATGCTGCAGAACCTGGTCGACCGAGGCCCAACTGGACTCGCCGTCGGCGTCGAGCTTGGAGATGATGCCGGCGACGAGGGCGTATTGCGGCTCGCCCAGGGGGTAGCCGGCGGCGAAGATCGAGGTGCCGATGGCCAGCGGACCTTCGTGGAACCCTAGGAACGGATAGGTCCCGGGCGGGAGCTGGATTACCGCCAGGTCGGCGCATTCACTGGCGCCGATGACCCGGGCGTTGACCGGCCCGCGCCGGTCGGGCACGAAGACGTTGAGCGTGGCCGCCCCGGTGACGACGTGGTTGTTGGTAACCACTAGGCCGTCTTCGCTGATGATGAAGCCGGAGCCGGCCCCGGCTTGGGTTACGGCCTGCCCGGACGGGTCGGAGAACGTGCCCTGGGCGACGATTTGCACGGTGGCCTTTTCGACCAGCGCCAACCCCTGCGGACCCGAAGGCGTCGGCGCGACGGTCGGTTCAGGGGTGGCGGAGGGGGGTGGGGACTCGGGCGCCGGGGTCGGCGGTACCGGAGTGGGTGGGACGGGCGTCGGCGGGATTGGGGTGGCGGTGGCGGCCGGCGCGGCCTCGACCGCCGGCGCCGGTGCCGGCGCGGAGTCACCGCTGCAAGCGACCGCCAGCAGCGCGACGGCCGCCAGGATCAGGACGGCGGATACGGTGCGCGGGGCTCGTCGCAGCTTCGGCTTGATGGCGACAGTCCTTTACCGGAACCGGACTAACCGGCACTCATACAGCTCTGCATAGTTTTACCCGAATCGGCAATCGGGGGCAATCCCGGAACCGATTATGGGCGCGGAAGGGCCGGCTGTTGCGCACTTCACGAGAATCGTTGCGGAATCAGTG
>JASLPR010000017.1 GCA_030744875.1 Chloroflexota bacterium | reverse complement strand
ATTCAACACTCCACCGCCCAATTCCGGGGTAGTCCGTCCAAGCTCCGCGGCCTCCAGGAAGCTGCCAGTACAGGGGCGCCTCGCTCCCGCCCGCACTTCAGCACACCACCCCCACCGAGATCAAACTACCCACTGGCCGCGCACCTGCTTGCCCAGCTGAATCAGCCTCTCGCGAGTTGCGTTGTAATGGTATATTCAACTAGCTGGAGCGGCACTGTAGGGGGAAGTTCTACTCTTCTACTCTGCAGTTCCGAAGTGAAACGCCGTAGGGGAAAGGACGGTGTGGGCGAATGGACTGGTATCTCGGACCAATCAAGAAATATGCAGTGTTCAGTGGTCGAGCAAGCCGAGCAGAGTTCTGGCTCTGGGTTCTGAGCTACTGGGTCGTGACTCTTGTCTTGGTGATCGTCGGCGAAGCATTGGCCACTGGGCTGGGGCAGATCGTTGGCATACTGCATGCGCTGACAATATTGATACCCAACATTGCCGTTACGGTACGTCGACTCCACGACACGGAGCGAAGCGGGTGGTGGATACTGATCAGCCTCATCCCGATCGTCGGAAACATAGCATTCTTCATCTTCATGGTTTTACGCGGTACCGACGGTGAAAACCTCTACGGTCCCAGTCCAGATTGACAGGACGGTAACAATCTAGGGCACAAGCTGGCGTGCCAGTCTCTCGGTACGGCCTACCATTCGCTTCCAAGTGTGCACTTGCAGGGACGTATTTCGCACTGGGCCAAGCGCATAGAGGCGCTTAAACGGGGACGGGGCCATCCCGAAACCCTGCAGATTGGGGCACTCCCGGAGGGATTCGAACCCCCGCCCCCTAGTTCCGAAGACCAGTGTTCTATCCGATGAGCTACAAGCGCCGGTGGTCTCGACCGCCGGCGCGACACCCCTTCACCGGCCGCGCACCTACTTGCCCAGCTGAATCAGCCTCCTGCGAATCGCATGCACTGGACAGTTCTGTCCGGATCACCCCGCCGGGGCGAACTTCAGCACTTTGCCCTGGTAGTAGGCCGTCACGTAGATATTGCCCGCCGCGTCGAGAGCGATCCCTCCGGGCAGAATCTTGCGCCCCGCCCCGTCCCGCACCACGAACGATGATTCCAGCGTCCCGTCGGCGTTGAACCGGTGCACTCGGGCGCCGGCGAAGTCAGCCACGAACACGTCACCCCCAGCGTCCACTTCCACGTCGCCCCGCGCCAGTGAGTGGAACCCGCCTTCCGGCGTCGTCGCCCCCGTGATCGCCGCCAGCGCCACCCCGTCAACATCGAACGGCAGAACCCGACGGTTAAACGTGTCGAACACGTACACCGTGTCGTCAGCATTCACCGCGACGCCGGTCGGCACCTGGAACCGCGCCGGCGCCGGGGCGGTCAGTCGCCGCTGCTCGTTGCCGATCGGATCGGTTATCAGCACCGCCGCGTGCGCAGGGCTGGCAATGTACACGAACCCTTCAGCGTCTGTCGCCACCCCGCCCGCCGAAAGCGAGTTTGTCCCGTTCACCACCACCGCCGGCAGCGTCCAGTCCGTCAGCCAGATCCCGTTATCCCGGAAACGCTGCACCCGGTTGCCGATGCTGTCCAGCGCGAACACATTCCCGTAAGTATCGATCGTCAAATCCTGCAGCATCGTGAACTTGCCGATGGCCGTCCCGCGGCCGCCCCACCGTGCCACCAGCACGCCTTGCCCAGTGAACCGTTGAATCATCCCGGTCATTATGTCGCCAACGTACACATCACCGGACGGGTCGGTGTCGATCCCGATCGGCCGCGTGAACTGCCCGGCCGCCGTCCCGGGCGAACCCCACTCAAGCTCCAGCACGTAGGGGGCCGTAGCCGCGCCGGCCGTCGGGGCCAGCAGCAGCGCACCCAGCAGCAGTCCCAGCAGCGAAGAAGCTAGCGGCGGCAGGATGCGTTTACGATTGATGGCTCTATTCCTCCATAATAACGGTGCCGCGACGGCTCCGGCCGGTTTCGCGACCAGCAGCAGAAACTACCACAACCTGCCTGCCATCCATCCCCTTACATCTGCCTAAAGCGCGGCCCCTCCCCGCCCTCCGGCGGCGTCCAGCGCACGTTCTGGTAAGGGCATTTCACCGCGCAGGTCCCACAGTGTATGCAGTTCGACGCGCTCACCACGATCTCTTCGCTGCCCTTGCGGTACACCATTCCCGGGCAGAACCAGAGGCAGGGGTTCGAGTATTCATCGTCACATTCCTGGCACAGCCCGGGGTTCAGGATCTGCACGTGCGGCGGTTCATCCTCACGGTGAATCGCCCCGGAGAGGCTCACGAAGTCCACCCGGTCGACGGCTCCTTCGACCGAACGTTCCAAGCGCGCCTCGCGGCGCAGCCCGCGGTAGTCCTCTTCCATCGACGCCTTGAACGGCATCAGGCTCTGGAACAGCGACAGCGGCGCCCCCGGAGGGATTCGAACCCCCGACCCCTAGGTCCGAAGCCTCTAGCCAAGTGTCCTACATAATACGCTCGGTCAGTTGTCTGGGGAAGACCATCTCCCCACGGGCCGACCCAGACCACTACGCACCTACCCGGTCGGTGACCACCAGAGGATTAACTGGGAGACTTGTCATATGAAGCGCTGTCCGTCACCTGTCGAATGTTCCCACCGTCCGCATCCATGACGTAGATTCCCACGCCATCGCCGCGGTCGCCTGCAAACGCTTGCTGCCAGGAAGATCAAGTCCTCGGCCCCGGATCGCCACTAAGATCCTGCTATTCGGTAATGCTCAATCCGGGCTCGGGAAGATGTGACCGAACCCTGCTTGTCCATTTCGTCGTAGACAACGTAGATGTCGTCCCCTTCCGTTTGAGTCATGACGCGGAACGCGGGATCACCCTCGTTGAGCGGGATCGTCTCGATCAGACCCCATTCGGCATCGAAAATGCTGAGGAAGCTCGGACCTAATTCTCGACTCGTCGGTCCTCCGTGGTCACCTTCAAAGTTCTCCATCGTATAGCCGAGTACCCAGAGTTGGTGGCGCTCATTCCACGAGGGGCCGGTCGGGAAATATATATCTAGATCGGCGACGATCAGATCGCGCGTTGATCCAGGGATTAGAGCGAGGTCAGTGTCCGCCGCAAATGTGTGTATACCCACTCGCTGCTGATTGCCAAAGTCACGGTTCGTGCTGAAGATCTGGAGCCGATCCATCCCTGCGCCCATCTGGCCCCGGGGTACGAACACTATCGAAGTTCCCGTTACAAAGCTGCCCTGCTCGGGGTACACAACCGCGTGATCTTCCTGCACGAGTCCTTGGTTGATACGGTAGATGCTCGCGCCCCACTGTTCCGGCAAACTCCCGGCAGGTTGGTTGAAGAACTGTGCGTAGAGGCTGTCCCCGTCACTGCCGAAACCCATATCACTGTACCGTTCGGTGGTCCCCGCGGGGAGATCGAGGTATGTCGGCCCCGCCAGGTATTCAAAGTCGAGACCGAAGCTAAGCACCGCCGGCCGTGGGTCCCCTTTAACTATCGCGACCACGTATATGCGGTCGCTCTCCAGCACCAATTTGTGGTCGCCGAGATCGCCCTGCCAGTCCATGTATGCCGTCGAGTAAACATCGATTCCAACGGCCTCATTCGTTAGAGCGTTTAATTCCCGATCGAACATACGGAAATACAGATTCTTCCCGCCGGTAAGTGAGTCCGCCGCGGCTGTCTGGTAGGTGACATAGACGGTGTCATCGCGGAGCAGAACATTGGCGAACAGCCCGCGGCCGGTTGTGTTTAATGTCAGCGGTCCGCGAACACGGTCGAAATCCCAGGTCTGTGCTTGCGAAGTGATCTGGCCGGCCGCAACCGGACTCTTTGCGGATTCGGGGATGATCACGTCATCAAGCTGCTTTACCTTGTCAGGGACGTTCTGAAAACCTACGGCTCCCGATTCTGTCCCCGGTGCTTGTACGTTCCAGATCTCAAACACTGCTCGCTGGGTCCGCAACAGCTGCAATCCTTGGGGATTGCCCATGACTTCGCGCTCTTCATAAGCGATCGGTAGGCCGTAAAGACTGAGCCAGTCGGCCTCCGCCAAGAAGGCCGTTCGAATCTCGGGGTTGTCATCTAGGATCGCGAGATGGTTTTCCACGATCCGATCGAATGATGCACCCACGTCCTCGGTCAAGATCCGATGCTCCGGCACGTTCTCAAGGTTGAGACCATAGTCGTTGAACAGAATGTCCAGCGTGTTCAGATAGTTAAAGCGCTGGCCGGCCTCGTCCCATTGGAGGATCACTTTTTGGAAGGCCTGGTATACAAACGTTCCCTCAGTCCACCGTTGGCTAATGGGATAGCCCACCTTCTGGAGGTCCAGGGTCCGAAAGAATTCCCATAGTGGCACTCCACCACTATCGATTACGGCGAAGCCGTCGTTCGGATCTTCCGTATCGCCACCCGTCGCCGTAAAGAGGCATCCGCTTGGAAGCTCCAATCCGTCGCATTCAGCTGCGGACGCTGGAACGGCGAAGACAGCCAACGCCACGAGAACTGCGATCAGACCGAGCGCTCCAAGCACCATGGCTCGCCGGATTCGCATGTGCATTGGCTTGCCTACCTAACGATCGAGCGCCGCTCTGTCCCCCGGTGAAGCTCCGGATTCTTCACATATGCTCGAAGATGCTCGGTGGAGACGTTGCCAGCTCCCCAGATTGCGGCTCCCAGCTTGCCCATCTAATCCTCCATTTCCGGACCGGCTTCAAGTCGGGACATCTCGGGAAATCGGGCAAACTCCGCCTCTCCGGACTTCGAACCCCAGGCGGACTCGAAACAGTAATCATACGCCTGATTCCGGCATGCTTGTTCCGGGTCCTGCTTGAGAAATGCCATCGAGTCATGAAGATCCTCCGCTCCGATATAGGGGTAGAGGTTCGTCCCATCCCGGGAAATGCTGTAGGTTTTCATTCCGCTTGCCCGGATTGCATCGAGGACCGAGCGCCGAACTTCCCCATGGGCTCGATCGTATTCCCCTTCAATCCGGGGGGGCAGCCAACAAGTAGCCGTCCCACCGGCCCGACTCCGCCGAAGACCATCCGGTTTACCGGAGAAAAGTATGCTTATCCGGCAAGGTGTGCTCGGTTGCAGCACTAGGTGTGGCGCGCTCATGATCGGTCAGATTCCATAGATTCGCTCCGCGTTGCCGGCGAACAGGGCGTCGATTTCGTCCGAGCTAAAGCCAGCGGTGATCTCGCGATAGGCATCGACCACCGCACCGTAACTGCTCCATAAGCTGTCGATCGGCCAGTTGGTGGCGAACAGCGATCTTTGTGGGCCGAACCGCTCGATGCAGGTCTCCACGTAGGGCCGGATACTCTCGACGGTCCAGTTGTTGTCGCCCATGCCTAGGCCAGAGATTTTGCAGATTATGTTCTGGACGCCAGCGGCGATCGCGATACCAGAACGCCAGTTGTCGAAATACTCCGGGGTCCGCTCGGATGGAAACCCGGCGTGATCCAGCAAGATCGTGATGTCCGGGTGGGCACGGGCGAGGCTGGCCAGCTTCTTCAGATCCTGCCACTGCGCGGCGACGCTGGAAATCAGTCCATACCTGCCGAGGAGTCCGAACCCCCTCTGGAATTCATCATTGACTAGGTAGTCCCCGTGGCTGAAGTCGCGGATGCCCTTGAGATTGCCGCTCTCCAGGTGACGCTCAATCTCGGCTTCGGCGTCAGCGGCACGCAGGTCGACATAGCCGACGATGGCGTGAGGCACACCGGTGCGCCAAGAGGCTTCCTGCAGCCACAAGGTCTCGTCGACGGAATCTTCGGACCCGATCGCCGCCTGGACGTGGATGGCCTTCACCATGCCGTGTGGCACGGCGTCGGCCAGAAAGTCCTCGGCTAGGTAGTTCCGTGAGCCCAGCTTGCGAGTCTGAGCACCGAGGAAGGGGTGGTCCCTATCGGGCATCCAGTGTTCGTAGCGCAGCCGCGGATGCCCCATGTCGTAGAAATGCACGTGGGCGTCGACGAATCGGAATTCGGCACCGCCCGCGGTGGCGTTCATACGGTTGCGCCCCCATCAACCACGAGATGTGTTCCCGTTACGTACGATGCTTCATCCGAAGCCAGAAACAGTGCTGCGTATGCAACCTCATCCGGAGTCCCAAGTCTCTTGAGAAAGCTCCGGTCTCCTGCTGTCTTCAAGAATTCATCTCGGTTAATGCCTTCAAATTCTATGTGACGCTCCGTAGCCGGAGTAAGTATTGATCCGGGACACACGCAGTTCACACGGATATCGTGCTCGGCGAGATCCAGCGCGAGGCAGCGGGTTAACTGCAGCAGGGCGCCTTTGGAGGAGTTGTACGGGACGAAGCCGGGCTGAGCGATGAAGCTGCTGACCGAAGCGATGTTAACGATCGCCGCTCCGGCCGAATCCTTTAGGTAGGGCAGTGCGATCCGAACAGTGTTCGCGGAGCCGATGACATTGACGCCGAAGACTTTCTCCCAATCGGCCGGGGTAACGTCTTCGACGCGGCCGAACACGAAGGCCGCAGCATCATTCACCAGAATGTCGATACCACCCATACGGTACGCCGATTCTCGGACCAATTGCTCTACCGCCGCAGCCGAGGATACGTCGGTGGGAATGAAGAAGGCTTCCCCACCGTCGCCGGCGATCAGGTCGGCGGTCACGCTGCCACCGGGCTCGTCAATATCCGCAATCGCCACCCGAGCGCCCTCACCGGCGAAAACCTGGCAGATCGCCCGGCCGATTCCGGAGGCTCCACCGGTGACTATCGCCCGCTTGGATTCCAGCTTCATCGTTGCCCTCCGTTCGGTTCGTTCGCGATCTGCCGCATCACCAATTCCGCGGTGGCTGATCCGGGGCCGTCGGGACGGAACCCGGGAGTTAGCGAACGGCCACGGTGCGCACGGCCACACCTCCGACCGGCCGCGATTTCGACAGGTCTTCCCGGGTCGGTAGACGTTGATGAACGTCCGCGAGTCCAGCGACCCGGTATCGGAGATCGATGTACACCGTCCACCAATGCCCGCGAACGTTCATCCGTACCTGAATACAAGATTCCATCGTCCATCGGCTCGTCCAGTCATCCCGAACCGACTCAGGGGAAGGACGATACCACGCGACTTGACGGGCTAGGTCCCTATCGATCAGGACGCCCACCCGCGAAATCCGCCTCTGCATTCCTGGGTCACATGCCGCGGACTGGAACGGAGACAGCTTGCTTCTGCCCCCCAGGAACTGCGAGCTGACTGTTCAATGAAATGGCAGATACGTTCACCGCGTTCGTTCCCGCACACGTGCCCGTTCGAAAAGGTTTGACCGGGTGTCTCCCCGAGATCGGGCGACCCCGATCTTCGAACCCCTCTGCGCCGGCCACCGGGGACACCTGAGAATGGTCCCTAGGCGCTGACTTGCCGGCTTCGGCTGTGGGACACGCCTACCGGTCTTACATCGCCGGGAGCACGAGACCCTCTGGGGCGAACACGAGTAGGTGACTCTGAGCCCTCGATGCCCCCACGTACATGAGGCGGTCAATTCTGTCTTCGTCTAGATCTTCAAGGTCAGCGAGCGCCACTATCGGCCGTTCCAAGCCTTTGAATCCATAGATCGACTCAAGCTCAACACACTTCTTCTTTCTCGGCCCCACCTCAATGCGAAACCCTTCACCCTGAAGCCCATTGAGCTGGGACCGTCGTGCTCCGTGGCCGGTCAGCACAATGACGTCCCCTAGATCCACCTTCTCCCGCCCGAACAATCTCTGGAATTTTGCTAGGACTGCAGGCCCGAGATCTGATGAGTCTCGGCATCGAATGATCTCAACTGGCCTGCCAACCGGTCCGTCCACCTGTGGGACAGATTCGCCAGAAAAGAAGGATTTTACGAAGTCGTGGATATGGCGAGTGTTCCGGCAGTTGAGTGTCAGGGAGAACGGCTCTGAGTCGATCGGCAATTCCCGGGAACGATCGTACAACCGCTGATTGTTGTCCATAAAGATATAGACAATCCCATCCTCTTCATCCTCAAGGAGCCATTGAATCGGGCTCCACCACGAGGCCGCGAAATCTTGACCTTCGTCGACCACAACGGCGTCGTACCGCTCCTCAGTCGCAACAATGGCATCGACCAGTCTCTCGGGGACTTGGCGGTCCCACAACTCTTGCGCGTCAACATCCCAATCCAACTCCAACTCTGCACGCTTGATTGTTGCCATGGCCAGACTATGGAAGTTGTTGGCTGTCACATTTACACAATCTTCTACATCCGCGGCCAGTCGCCGCGCTAGCCGTTTGTTGTAGCAAAGAAGTAGGACTCGTAGGCCCTCGTCCGAAAGCTGTCGTGCCTTCTCAGTGGCCAGGACCGTCTTCCCCGAGCCGGCGCATCCCTGAACGATTGCACGGCGGTGACCACGCAGAAGATCGAAGGCTTGTACTTGTTGCTCAGTGAGTCTGATCAACTCGCGTTTCTCGCTGCGAATCTGATCGCCAAGGGAACGCCGGAGCGTGAATGTTGGGGCCAACAACGAGGCGACCGTCCCCACCCCCCGTTCTCCTGGCGGTCCATCATCGTCAAAGAACCGGAACAGCCTGCGCAGGCCGCCTTCAATGTCGTCAAGGTCGCTGGCGTCGAGAATGAGTTCACGCGGGGCGTCGGGCTTTAGAGATCCCTCCACCTGTACGTCGGGAAAGCAAACCCCATGCCCGAAACTCACTCTCCGGCGTGGCCAACCGACATGCTCTCGCAGTTTGTTGATCAACAGGTGCTTGCTCACCATCGCTTGGGCGAACGGATCACTGATTCGATGAGAATCGCCCTGCCTATCTAACGACTCCCAGCTTCCCGTGGCCGAATCAAGACTGATTCGGCCACCTTTGACCTCCAATACGAGTACGCCAAGATCGGGGTGGGCGACGACAAAATCGGCCTCCCCATCCCTCACACGATCGCCCCGACTGGGCCGCCCGATCCATCGGGCTCCATGGACTACGAGGTACTCGTCCGACAATTGCGATAGCGCTCGGTGGACCACCCGTTCGCTTGTCGGAGCGGCATCAAGCTTTTCCGGATATATCCGAGCCATGTAGCTCCCAAACCCCGGCCAGTTGCCTCGCGATAGTACTACTGCCTAGCTCCGCTGGTCGGCACGGCCCACAGCTACCCTTCCTGGCCATGCGAGTCAATTTGATTCAGCTTGGGTTCCAACGACGTGTTTCAAGGACGTCCCTGCGCTTCTTGAATCAGACATAGGTCGTGAGCCAATCGACAAGGCGAAGACCGACGAAGAGGCGGAACGCGACCCCGATCAGTTCAATGATGAAGGCTCAGTAGATCTCTTGGACCTCCGCGCCCGTCGATCTCTCCGTCCCCTTGTCGGCGACCGGCGGCCCGGCTGCTCAGCCGCTGCACAACGCCACACCAGCCCACTACGCGCGGATCCGTGGGCGTCGTGGCTTGATGATCTAGGAAGACCCGCATCCCACCGCCTGACCGCGCCACTCAGAGGGAGATTGCCTGCTCAGTCTCATTCGTTCCTTGGTCGCATATCTCATCCTAGGTAGTTCGGGGATGGTTTGCCACCTAGACCATGGCCGACAGCGAAAACCGTCACCTATCCGACCCGTCCCACCTTGGGTGTAGGTCCACAGGCAATGGTGCGAACTGTTGCATGACTGGGAGCTTCCGTGGTGCTCCACGACCTCCCTGCATTGCCGACACAAAGCAGCGCGGAGACACCCAATCGGAATGGTCTCTAGGCAACCTTGGACCTCGCTTGAATCAAGCCCGAAACAGGTCAGCTAGGGCCTACTTCCGATCGCACACTCCTTCGTGGACGTCGCCGAAAACGCCCTGTAGCTCTCGTTGCTCCCAGCGTTGTCGAAGGGCCGGTTCGAGCGTCTCGCGGCCCAATACTGTTCAAGCGCTTCTAGCCGAGCAATCGGATCTGATCTGACCGACAGGCCGCGGCGCCGGAGAAGGGTGCAAACCTTCGCTGAGCCTATGCGTCCGCGGGTTCGGCGATCTGCGGATCTATCCACGCTAGGCGAAGCAGCTTCCTGTTTTGGCGGGATCCCCCCGACCACTTTCGGCCGAGTGCCCAGCGGTGCCGAGTCTGCCGGTCCCCGACCAATTATCCGCCGCAGTAGCCCATGTTTTCCTGCTCACGGCTCAATTCACTGTCGCAACGCGTTGGCAATCCGTTGGCAATTCCGAATCTCAGCAAGTTCCGCTCGCTCGTATTGTTAAATTCAAACCTGTAGATATTGGCGCGCCCGGAGGGATTCGAACCCCCGACCCCTGGTTCCGAAGACCAGTGCTCTATCCGCTGAGCTACGAGCGCCGGTGGCCATGGTCGCGATGGCCAACTGGCACCAAATAATACCGGACACGTCGGCCCCCAATCCCCACCGAACGCGCACTGCTCCAATTCTCTTACGCCGGACTATCGCCAAGGAGCTTTCCGTCAAATCGCTTACGATGGGATTTCATCCCCATCGCGGATCGTAGCGTCAGCGCCCAACAAGAAGAGTGGACGTAAATGTCGGCGATACGCTTCCCTGGACCCTCCTCGAGCTCGCCGTGGCGGCCTGTTCGCAGTCTGCCGGTGGGGATTCACCGGCTGAAGCGTCCGGCAGTTCGGGCAACGGTTCCGGTACCGGCCCGGGTCCTGCGCCCCCGGTGCCGATCTCGGAACTCTCCAGCCAGTCGCCGGGCAGGCCCCCGGCGAGGGCTGTGAACGCTTCCCCTCACCGGGTGATAAAGTCAATCCCCGTGGCCAGGGAGGAAGCCAGCCGCACTGACGGGCAGGGAATCTCGGAGGAAGCTGCTATGGCAACCACAGCATCATCGCAGCCGGCGCGACGCCGAGGCTTTCGATTCGGTCGCCGTGGCGGGCTGGCCGGATACTTCTTCGTCACCCCATCCCTGCTCTTCCTAATCGTTTTCGTCATCATCCCGATCATCGCCGCCTTCTATTACAGCCTCACTGACTACGACCTGATGCGCGCACCGCGCTTCGCCGGGATGAAGAATTACAGCAATCTCTTCGACGACGACCGCTTCCGACATTCGATTATGAACACTCTCTATTTCGCTGCCGGCACTGTGCCCTCCGGGGTCATCACCTCGCTGCTCCTCGCCGCTCTCATCAACCGCTCCATCCGAGGGATTTACACCTTCCGAGCCCTGTTCTACATGCCGGTAGTCAGCTCCTTCGTGTCCGTCTCGCTGATCTGGCTCTGGCTCTACGAGCCCCAGTTCGGCCTCTTCAACGACGCCCTGGAATCCTTGGGGATAGCCCGCTCCAAGTGGTTGCGCGACGACAACACTTCGATGCCCTCCATCATCCTGATGAGCGTCTGGAAGAACATGGGCCTAAACATGGTCATCTATCTCGCCGGCCTGCAGGGCATTCCGCCGCATCTCTACGAGGCTTCCGAGATCGACGGCGCCGGTCGCGCCTCGCAGTTCTTCCGCATCACCCTGCCGCTGCTCGCGCCGACTACCTTCTTCGTGGTCATCGTCTACTTCATCGGCGCCCTGCAGATGTTCGTCCAAGTCTGGATCATGACCGGCAACACCGGCATCGCCGGCGAACCGGCCGGCTCCGCCGGCGGGCCGCTGGACAGTACCCTCACTGTGGTCGTACTGCTATACGCCAATGCCTTCGAGTTCATGAAGATGGGCTATGCCGCGTCCATGTCGGTCATCCTTTTCCTCATGATTAGCGTCGTAACGATCTTCAATGCCCGGATGCTGCGCTACGACATCTCGTTCTGATCTGGTGACCCGCTCCGCGATACTGCTACACTTTCCCGGTTCCCGTCGGTACGGTCCCGACGCCGACCGGCGCGGAATCCCCGTGAACATAATGAGGTAGATAACCCTTGCCATCTCCGCTACGAGTCAAGAAACAGCGCAAGCGGGCCAAAGAGGTCCGCAAGGAGATTCGCCGCCGCGAGCGCAACCGCGCCATCCGATCCGAGGCGCGCACTCTGGTCACCGCAGCCCGCAACGCGTTGAGGGGCGACGACCGCGACGCTATCGACACTGCGGTGTACAACGCCCTGGTGCGACTCGACGCCGCCGCCTCCGCCGGCGTCTTACAGAAGAACAACGCCGCACGGCGCAAATCCCGCCTGATGAATAGCTTCCACGTCAAGTTCCCCGGCGAGCCGACTCCCTCCGGCAAGTAGCCCCACGCCGCTCCGGGCCGTCTATTGGCGTCCGGCGCCCGCGACTCAGCCCGCCCTTATGGCGCCCGCCGCCCTATGCTGCCGCCCCGGACCGCTCCTCAGCGCCGCGCCCCACTCCCCGCCCCCTCGTACGTGCGGTAGCAAAATCGCACCGTCAGCGCCTCCAGCGCCCGCGCCAGCCCGCCGTGGCGCAGGCCGCCGGTCTTCTGCCGCAGGTCCAAGTCCACCAGCTTGTGCAGCATCGTGCGCAGATCCTCCACGCTGAATCGCGCCGCCTCCTTGCGCAGCCGCCCCAGTTGCCAGTCCGCCTGGCGCAACGCCGAGCGCAGCTCACGGTTCGCCGCCTCCGAGCGCGGCATCTCGCTCACCGCCAGCATCCGCCGCACCTGGGTCCCGAGAATCGCCAGTATCATCTCCGGCTCGCCGCCCTGCTCCATCGTCGTGCCCAGCACCTCCAGCGCCCGGCCGGGCTGCCTGGTCGCGATCGCCCCCAGCAGGTCGAACACCGACTCGTCGGCCGGGTAGGGGTCGGCCCGGTCCACATCCGAGCGCGTGATCGATCCCGAAAAGCCCAGCAGCGCCGCCACCTTCAGCACCTCCTGCTCCAGCGCCGAACCATCCAACGACGAGCGCTCCACCAGGTAGTCCACCGTAGCGGCGTCGATGCTCATCCCGTTCTCGCGCACCAGGTCCAGCACCCACGCCCGCGCCGCCCGCGGCGACCGGGTATTCACCGGCGGGACCACATGCAGTTCCACGGCGTCCGTCTTTTCCGCCAGGGTTTTGGCGTGCTTCTCGTGGCGGCGACGCTCGGAGACGTTCAAGTCGTCGGTGTGAAATGTCACCACCATCTGCAGCGACTCCGGCAGATCGTCGGCCGCCTCCTTCAGCCACTTCCACAGCGAGTTCACCTTGCGACCGGGCAAAGGCGCGTTCTGCACCAGCACCTTCTGGCCGTCGCCAAAGAACGACCCCATCGAGGCGGCGTTGACGATGTCCTCCAGCGGCGCCTCGGATCCGTCGAAGCGCAGCACCTCGACAGCGCCGCTGACTTTGCCGCCGAAGATGCGGTCCACCACCCGTTGCAGCCGCGCGTCGCGGTCGCCCAGAACCAGGCTCAGCACGGCGGTTCCAGGGGCTTGCAGGGAATCATGGGCGGAGTGTACCGCGCCGCCCCCGGCCCCGGCTTTTGACCGGCCAATTTCCCTGTGATAGCTTCCCGGGGCGGCGGACAGGCAGCGCTCCCGGGCAACACCAGCGACAGGGCGGGCGCTCAAATAAGGGGCAGCGACGTGGCAACCACAGTGAAATCAGCGGCCGGCATCTTCGAGCGCTACGCGGCGGAGCGACCCAACAGCCTGCGCGCCTTCGAACGCGCCCGCACCCTGCTGCCCGACGGCGTCGAGCACGACATGCGCGTCGCGCACCCCTTCCCCCTCTACATCGAGCGCGCCGATGGGGCCTACAAGTGGGACGTCGACGGCCATCGCTACGTGGACTACGTGGTCGGCCACGGCTCGCTGCTGCTGGGGCAGAACCATCCGGCCGTGATGGGCCCGGTGCGCGAGGCGCTGGAGCGCGGCTCGCACTTCGGCGCCAGCCATGAAGCCGTCGCTGATTGGGCCGAGCTGGTCACGGCGATGGTCCCGTCCGCCGAGATGGTCCGCTTCCATTCCTCCGGCACCGAGGCCACCATGATGGCCATCCGCATGTGCCGCGCCTTCACCGGCCGCGACAAAGTCCTCAAGTTCGACGAGCACTTCCACGGCTGGCACGACTACGTCACCAACTCCGTCTACCCGCCGCTCGACATCCCCATGTCCTCCGGCGTGCCCGGCGTGGTGCGCGACTTGGTCACCGCCATCCCGGTCAACGACGCCGATCTGGTCCGCCGGACCCTTGCGGCCGGCGACTACGCCTGCGTAATTCTGGAGCCCTCCGGGGCCGGCGGCGGCAACACCCCCACCAATGTCGCATGGGTCCGCGAGCTGCGCACCATCTGCACCGAGATGGACGTACCGCTACTCTTCGACGAAGTCATCACCGGGTTCCGCTTCGGCACCGGCGGCTACCAGAAGGAATTCGGCATCACCCCTGACCTGACCACCCTGGCCAAGATCCTGGCCGGCGGCCTCCCCGGCGGCGCCGTCGCCGGGCGCCGGGAGTTCGTCTCCCAGATCGAGATGCGCGATGAGCCCGGCTGGAACCGGGGCGGCCGCATCTCCCACCAAGGCACCTTCAACGCCAATCCGCTGGCGGCGGCGGCCGGCATCGCCTGCCTGAGCCACATCGCCGACGGGAAGGCCCACGCAGCGGCCAACGCGGCGGCCGAGCGCCTGCGCACCGGGTTCGACCGGGTGATCAGCAGGCACGGCATCGACGCCCACACCTACGGCTCACACTCGTTCTTCTACGTAACCTTCAACGGCCGCGAGGACCGCACCGCCATGGGCGCCATCGGCGCGCCGCTGAAGGCCGCCATGATGCTGAACGGAGTCCAGTGGGGCGCGATGACCTCGGCGGCGCTGACCGAAGCGGACACCGATCTCACAATCGACGCCTTCGACAAGAGCCTGACGATGCTGGCCGCCGAGGGCCTGCTCAGCTAGCGGCAGCCACAGGCTGTTCTGTTCAGAGCGAGTGTGGGTTGTGGGGACGGCGACGCCCACAGCCCGAGCCCTCCGGGAGAAAGAAGGTAGCAGGAGGCTGCTCGGCCCGCTTTGCCTGCCTTAACCGCCTGAACCTTCCGGGAGAGAAGAAGTGACCGGGGGTCACTCGCCGAGTTCGATGGAGCGGCGGAAGGCGGCGGCGATCGCCTTGCCGAACGAGGCCCGCAAGCCGGCCTCCTCAAACGCCTGCAGGGCGGCGGTGGTGGTGCCGCCCGGCGACGTCACCTGAGCCCGCAGGTCGGCCGGGTGGCGACCAGTGGCCTCCTGCAACCGCATGGAGCCGATGAGCGTCTCGCGCACCAGTTGTTCGGCCATGGCGCGGGGCAGCCCGATGCGCACGCCGGCGTCGGTCCAGGCTTCGAGAATCAGGTAGGCGTAGGCGGGACCACTGGCGCTGACCGCGGTGGCCATATCGATATGGCGCTCGTCGTCAGTGTGCAATTCGATGCCCAGCCCGCGCAGAATCCGCCGGGTCTCTTCCAGGTCGGATGGCGAGACCCCGTCGGCGGCGGTCCAGAGGGTCACCCCGGCGCCCACCTGGGCCGGCGTATTCGGAATCGCCCGCACAACCCGGCGCGTGTCCAGGTGCGCGCAGAGCGTACTGAGCCGCGCGCCGGCCACGATTGAGATCACCAGTTGCTCATCCTGCAGCGACGGGAACAGCCCCGCGCAGACCACCTCCAGGTGCTGCGGCTTCACGGCCAGGAACACCACCCGCGCGCCCTTGAGCCCTTCCGTGTTGTCCGTGGTGGTATCGATCCGCAGATCGTTGCGCAGTCGGGTCAGGGCATCCTCTGCCGGGTCGCAGGCCACGATCTCCGAGGGCTGAAAAATCTCATCCCGCAGCAGACCGCGGATGGTTGCCCCGCCCATCGCGCCGGCGCCGATGAAACACACCTGGTGGGCCATTGAGATCTCCTGTCTCTTTCCCTGGACCTCCCCGGCTCCGGGGGCGGCTCACGACCGGACGAACGTCACCCAATAGGTCCCGCCGGTCTGCTCCAATCGTACCGCAGCTCCGTCGGGGGCCCGGCGCACGGGGGCATCGCCGGGCACGATCACGGCCCGGCCCGGCCCACCCAACCCGGCTACAAGCACGTCGGCGCCAGTGGCGTCGTGGAACCCGGCCGTCGTGAGTATCGCCGGCGGCCGGTCGCCTAGCAGCACCAGGTCGCCGCGCCATTGCGGCGGCATAGTCAGCGGCGCGGTGGTCGGGTCGGCCGGGCGGCCCAGCCACCAGAGCCACCCGGCGGCCAACAGGTATACGGCCGCCACGCTCCAGCTCGGCGTGCCCGGCACCTGCACTCCGGCGAGGGCGCTGTCGTTGGCTCCTGCGGCGATCCGCAGCAGGTACTCGATGGGCGCCCAGGCCGACCAGGTGACGGCACCGAGTCCGGGCAGCGCCAGCAGCGACCAGACCATGACGACGATCCCGGTCAGCATCACCCACGGCGAAAAGCCCACCACCAGCACGTTCGCCGGCACCGCCACCAAGCTCACCCTCCCGAAGTGCAGGATCAGCAGAGGGGTCACCAGCAATTGCGCCGAGACGGTGATCGCGATCAACTCGGCCAGCACCCGGGGAAGGGCGGAGAGCTGGTCGGCAATGCGCGGCGCCAGCAGCACCATCGCCGCCCCGGTCACCGCCAGCGACACCAGCAGGTCGCTCTCCCGGCCCAGCAGCCAGGCCAGCAAGACCAGCTCGGCCATCACCGTCGCCCGGACCACCGGCGGATCGCCGCCCACCAGGATCGCATACAGCGGCAAGAGCGCGATTGCCACCCAGACGCCGCGCCGGCCCAGCAGCAGGCCGGCCGCCCGCCGGATCACGATCGCCAGCAGGGTCACGTTGTAGCCCGAGACGATCAGGTGAATCAACCCGGAGCCGCGCAGGTCCTGCATCACCGCGGTCGGGATGTCGCTGCGCACGCCCAGCAGAATCGCCGACAGCAGCCCGGCGTGGGGCTCCGGGAGGGCGTCGTGGATCGCCGCATCGAGGCGTTGGCGCAGAGCCGTCAGCCCGCCGCCGACGGTCGGTCGCTCCCGCTCCAGGCCGCGCAGCCAGGCGTTTTCCACCCGGCCGATGGTGCGCCGGCTGGCGTGATCTGGGTAGAGCCGCAGGGTGCCTTCGAGCCCCAGGTAGGCGCCTTCGAAGTAGGCCGGCGAGTAGGTGAAGGCGTGCACCCGATCACCGGCCGTGGCCACTGCCGGCAGAGGACTTCCGGCTTCGTCAACCCCGGGATCGACCGATTCAAGTTGCAGCAACAGCGGCGCGCGATCCAGCCGTCCCGGCGCGTGGATAACCGTCGCGGTGGCCGAAATCGCCACCCCGTCGGCCGCCGCCGCCCTTGGCTGCACCGCCTGGTACGCCCCGGCCCGCAGCATCCCGAGCGCCAGCGCCAGCAGCGCCAGGCCCACCAGCACGAAACCGGGCGGCGCGCGCCGCGCGGTTGCCCCGCCGGCCAGTGCGACGGCCCCGGCCAGCCATGGCGGCAACGCCAATTACAGGGCCAGCCCCACCCCCACCACCACCGCACCGGCCAGCAGGATCTGCACCTGGACTCCCTCGTTTCGCCCGATCTGGCGCCCCGGCCATGCTACGGTAATCCCGTCCGCGCCGGCCCCGGCGACCGATTCCGCAACCGCATCCGCCGAGCCATCGTCTAGAATTGAATCAAACCCACCACCGTCCAATCCGACTGGAGAACCGCATGTTCGCGACCATCGGCCGCACCTGGGACATCATGAAGGTCTGCTGGGGCGTGCTCCACAAGGATCGCGAGCTGATCGTCTTCCCGATCGTTTCGGGCATCGCCATGCTGATCCTGGCCGCCATCACCTTCGGAGTCGGCTCGGCCACCGGTGCCCTCGAACGCGCCGAGGCCGCCGGCGGCAGCCAGTCCGCCGCCGCCCTCCAAGCCGCCGACTACGCCTTTTTCGCCGGTATCTACTTCGTCGGCTCGTTCATCGTCATCTACTGCAACGCCGCCCTGATCGGCGCCGCCATGATCCGCATCCGCGGCGGCGACCCGAGCGTCTGGGACGGATTCGCCATCGCCAACGCCCGCCTGCCCGGCATCATCGGCTGGGCCCTCGTCGCCGCCACGGTCGGCCTGATCCTGCGCATCCTGCGCGACCGCGCCCGCGGCAACATCGTGGGGCAGATCATCCTCGCCCTCGGCGCCGGGATGTGGGCCTACCTGACCTTCATGGTCATTCCCGTGCTGATCGTTGACAACGTCGGCCCTATCGAGGCCATCAAGCGTTCCGGCGGGATCTTCAAGCGCACCTGGGGCGAGCAGGTGACGGCCAACTTTGGCTTCGGCATCATCAGCTTTTTCACCGTTCTCGTCGCCGCCATCCCGGCCGTGCTCCTCTTCTTCATCTCCCCCGTCATCGGTATCGCCGTGGGGGTCGTCACCGTGGGCACCGTCATCGCCACCGTCGCCGCCCTCGAGGGGATCTTCAAAGCCGCGCTGTACGAGTACGTCGTCGAAGAAGTCGTCGCCGAGGACTTCTCCCCGGACCTGCTCGGCGGGGCCTTCGTCCCCAAGGGCGCCCGCTAGGTTCCTCCGGAACTTCTACTCGCCGGCCTCCGGCGGCCGGCTTCAAGCGTTCGGCCCTGACCGATTCCTTTGTCGTCCGCCCCTATAGCTCGCCCCGCGGCTTGACCGCCTTGCTGTAGTAGAGATCCAAACCGGGATCGTCGATCCAACGCAACTCCCCGCTGCGCTCGTAGCCCAGCTCCTCGAACAGCCGCTGCGCGGCCAGGTTCGAGTGGCTGGTCGAGGTGAACAACCTGGGCGGTGAGGCCAGCTTCTCCGCATGCCGCATGAGCGCCGTCGCCAACCCCTGCCACCGGAACCCCGCCTCCACCCACAGCAGCCAAACGAAACCGCGCCCCCACAGATGGTCATCGGTGATCACGCTGCCGGCGAACTCGCCATCGATCAGCGCCAGGTACATGTCGTCCATAGGCAGCACGTGCTTGATGAACGCCCGGTGCCGGGGCGTCTCCTCGGCGATGTAGCGCCGCAGCGCCGGCATTGCCGCCAGGTCTTCCGGCGTCGCCGGTCTTATCTCCATCATTCGCTCCCTTCCCGAAACGGGCTGCCCGCCAGCCGGTAGCGCAGGAACACGTGCCCGCCCGTCGTCTGCGTCTCCAGCAGGCGCAGGTCCGGCAGCCGGTCGGCCCGGTACGGCTCCGCGCCTTCCACCGCCGTGCGCGGCCGCGACTCGCCGTAAATCAGCGGCGACACCGTCAGCAGGTAGTCATCCGCCAGGCCCCGCGCGATCACCGCATGATTCAGCGTCGGCCCGCCCTCGCAGACGAGCCGCCGCACCCCATGCTCGTTACCCAGATGCGCGTAGACCGCCGCCAGGTCCACGGCGTCGCGGCCCAATCGCACGATCTCCGCAACGTCCGCCAGCCCTGCCGGCGGCATCGCCGCCTCCGGCATGAAGACCAGCGGCTGCAGCGGGTACCTAGCGTACTGGAACATCGCCCCCGCCGGGTCCACGCGGCCGGAGTTGGTCACAATCGCCATCAGCGGCGGGGCGTCGTGGCCCAGTTCGCGGCGCGCCTGCACGATCGTCGGGTTCATCAGGTTGCGGTCCAAGTTGATGCCCACGGTCTTCGCGCCACGCAGCACCGCGTCGAAATGAATCCGCAGCCGGCGGTAGGTCTGCTGGTCCTCCCGGCCGCCCGCCCGGGGGTAGTCGGAGGTGGGCGGGGTGATCGCGCCGTCGGCGGTCATCACCATGGTGATCGCAGCGAAGGGCCGCCCGCCGGTTCCGCTCGGGAACGTAACCTCGTCATAGGCCCCGGGCCCGGTGAAGAAATCGTCGGCGGTCACGGCGGCTCCCAGGCGCTGGTCCCGCGGGCCCCGCCGCGAGTTGGGGCGCATCCTACCCCACGCCACCGCCGTCCATTGCGCCCCGCGCGCCCAACCGCCGTATCCTTGGCCCCGATACTTGCGTCAATCTCCGGATCCGTCACCCTTTGCCCAACCAACTCGCCACCGAGTCCAGCCCCTATCTCCTCCAGCACGTCGACAATCCGGTCGACTGGTCCCCCTGGGACGACGCCGCCTTCGAGCGCGCGCGGGCCGAAGACAAGCCCATCTTTCTGAGCATCGGCTACTCGGCCTGCCACTGGTGCCACGTGATGGCCCACGAGTCCTTCGAGGACCCGGCGATCGCCGCGGTGCTGAACCGGCACTTTGTATCCATCAAGGTCGACCGCGAGGAACGCCCCGACATCGACGGCATCTACATGCAGGCCGTCGTCGCGCTCACCGGCCAGGGCGGCTGGCCGCTCAGCGTGTTCCTGACTCCCGCCGGCGTTCCTTTTTGGGGCGGCACCTACTTCCCGCCGACCGCCCAGCAGGGCCTGCCCTCGTTTCGGCAGGTACTCGACTCGCTGGCCGACGCCTACGAGACCGGGCGCGAGGACGTTATCGACTCGGCCGTGCGCATCGCCGCGATCCTGCGCGCCGCCGCCGCGCCCGAGCCCGACGCCGCCGGCGAGCCGAGCCATTTCCTGCTCAACACCGCCCGCCAGCGCCTCGTCACCGCGGTCGATCCCGAAAACGGCGGCTGGGGCGGCGCGCCCAAGTTCCCCCAGCCGATGGCGCTCGATTTCCTGCTGCGCTACTATCACCGCACCCGCGACGCCTCGGCCCTCGAAGTCGCCGACAGCACCCTGCGCCACATGGCCGCCGGCGGCATCCACGATCAACTCGGCGGTGGCTTCCATCGCTACACCGTCGATGCCATCTGGCTGGTCCCGCACTTCGAGAAGATGCTCTACGACAATTCGCAACTGGCCCGCGTCTACCTGAAGGCCTGGCAGATCACAGGCGCCGGCGAGCATCGCCGGACCGCCGAGTCGATCCTGGACTTCGTCGCCCGCGACATGACCGCGCCCGACGGCGGCTTCTACAGCACCCTCGACGCCGACACCGACGGCGAGGAGGGCCTCACCTACGTCTGGTCGGCCACCGAGATCGAGGAAGCCCTAGGCGGGGACGCCGCCCACTTCTCCCACGCCTACGGGGTGACTCCCGGCGGCAACTTCGAGGGACGCAGCATCCTGCACCGCACCGTTCCGGCCGAAGCCGTCGCCGAAGCGGCCGGACTGGATCTCGATGAGTCCGAGCGCCGCCTGGCAGCCGCGCGCGCCCGGCTGCTCGAGCTGCGCAGCCGCCGCCCCCAGCCCGGCCGCGACGAGAAGGTCATCACCGCCTGGAACGGCCTGATGCTGGCCGCCTTCGCCGACGCCGGCCGCTTCCTGCAGCGCGACGATTACCTCCAGGTCGCCCGCCGCAACGCCGACTTCCTGCTCTCCGAGCTCGTAACCCCCGAGCGCCGCGTCTTCCGCACCTTCAAGGACGGACGCGCCCGCCTCAACGGCTACGTCGAGGACTACTCGCACACTGTCGAGGGCCTGCTGTCGCTGTACGAGGCCACCTTCGACGAGGCCTACTTTGTCGCCGCCCGCGAACTCGCCGACCAGATGGTCGCGCACTTCGCCGATCCCAACGGTGGTTTCTACGAGACCAGCGACGACCACGAGGAACTCATCACCCGGCCGCACAGCCTGCGCGACAACGCCACCCCGTCGGGCGGCGCCGTCGCCGCCACCGTCCTGCTGCGCCTGGCCTCGCTGACCGCCACATCCGCCTACCGCGAGGGCGCCCTGGCCGCCGTCGGGCGCATCGCCACCGCCATCGAGCCCCACCCCACCGCCTACGCCCAGTGGCTGGTGGCCCTCGAATACCACTTCTCCAACGCCCACGAAATCGCCATCATCGGCGACCTGGAATCGCCCGCCACCCGGGCCCTGCTGGATGTCGTCAACCGCGGCCTTCGGCCCGCCCAGGTGCTGGCCGCCGGGCCGCCGGTCGACATCACCCCGGTGCCGTTGCTGCGCGGACGCGGCACCGTCGGCGGCGCGCCCACCGCCTACGTCTGCCGCGATTTCGTCTGCGATCTGCCGATCGTCGACCCGGAAGCCCTCGCCGCCCGCCTCAACCCCTAGCGGCCGGGCTCAGGCCGCCGGGCCCAGGCCGGTCTTTCGCGGCTTCGCCGCCGGGCATTGCCCGATTTCTTGCCGGCTTCGCCAAAGGCTCAGCCGGGTGTACTTGCGCCGTCGCCGGGCTTCTCACCGGTTTCTTCGCCGGCCACCAATCCCACCAACTCCAGCAATCGCCGCCGCTCCCCGGCCCCCAGTTGCCGGATCTGCCCGGTGGCCAGTGCGCCCAGTTCGATCCCGGCCAGCCGCACCCGTTCCAACCTCCGCACCTTGTGGCCACACTCCTCCAACATCCGACGAATCTGCCGCTTCTTGCCTTCCTTCAGCACCATCCGCAGCACGCCATCGCCGACCACCTCGACCCCGGCCGGCACCGTCCTGCCTTCCTCCAATTCCACCCCTTTGCGCAGCCGTTCCAGCATCGCCACATCCGGAGATTTGTCCACCGTTACCCGGTACTCCCGTTCGTGCTCATAGCGCGGGTGCATCAACCGGTGGGCCAGTTCGCCGTGATTCGTCAGCAGGATCAGCCCTTCCGAGTCCCAGTCCAGCCTTCCGACCGGGTAGAGCCGCAACCGGCGCAGCGGCGGCGGCAGCAGGTCGGTCACCGTCCGCCGCTTGCGCTGATCCTTGACGGTCGACAGCACCCCGCGCGGCTTGTTCATCAGCACGTAGGCCTGCTTTTCCACCAGCCGCGCCGGCTTGCCGTCTAGGGTCACCACCGCCGTTTCCGGGTCGACCTTCACGCCCATCGCCGTCACCTTCTCGCCATCCACCGTCACCCGCCCGTCGGCGATCGCCCGCTCCATTCCCCGTCTTGAACCCCTGCCGGCCCTTGCCAAAAACACTTGCAGCCGTAGTTCCATGATCTAGGCCGGCACCGGGTTCAGCAAAGCTGCGGACCGGGCCGGGAACACCTGCAGTCGCAGCTCCTCGGCCATCACGCCCGCGCCGATCGCAGCGACGCTCCGTTCGGCTCCACCGCCCCATCAAGCAGCTCCACCCGGCAGGCACAGATCTTGTATTCGGGGATGCGCGAGACCGGGTCCAGGGCGTCGATCGTCAGCAAATTCGCCGCCGCCTCCGCGAAATGCCAGCTCATGTACACCGTCCCCGGGCTCACCCGTTTTGTGATCCACGCCCGGCACTCTAGCGCGCCGCGCCGGCTGCTGACCCGTACCGGCGCGCCGCGCGCGATCCCCAGTTCTTCGGCATCCCCCGGGGATATCTCCAGCAGCGCCTCCGGGTACAGCTCTTCCAGTCCCTCGACCCGCCGCGTCATCGACCCGGTGTGCCAGTGGTAGAGGACCCGCCCGGTGTTGAAGATCAGCGGGTATTCGGTGTCCGGCGGCTCGGTTTCGGTGCGGTAGTCCACCGGGTGCATCCGCCCGCGGCCGCTTTCGGTCGGGAAGCGCTCGCCCCACAGCCACTCGGTCCCCGGGTGCGCCGGCATCGGGCAGGGCCAGCGCAGGCCACCGGCGGCGTCCAACCGGGCGTGGCTCATCCCGGCGAAATCCGGCGTCAGCCCGGCCATCTCGGCAAAGATCGCCGCCGCATCGCCTTCCATCCGGTAGCCCATCCGCCCGGCCAGGTCCGCCAAGATTTCCCAGTCGGCCCGCGCCAGTCCCGGGGCGCTCCGCAGCGGCCGGACCCGCTGCACCCGGCGGTCGGTGTTGGTGTAGGTCCCGTCCTTCTCCGCCCACGAAGTCGCCGGCAGCACCACATCCGCCACCGCCGCCGTCTCGGTCATGAAGATGTCCTGCACCACCAGGAACTCCAGCTTTTCAAACACCTTCCGGGTGTGATTCAGGTGCGGGTCCGACAACAGCGGGTTCTCACCCATCACGTAGAGCGCCCGCAGCCCGCCCCGCCCCGACCCGACCACCATGTCGGTGCTGGTCAGCCCGGGCTCCGCCGGCAAGCCCACGCCCCAGGCCTTTTCGAACAGTTCCCGCACCGCGTCATCCCCCACCGCGCGATACCCGGGAAACACATTCGGCAACGCCCCCATGTCGCTGGTCCCCTGCACGTTGTTCTGGCCACGCAGCGGATTCAGCCCCGTCCCGCGCCGGCCGACGTTGCCGGTGGCCAGCGCCAGGTTGACGATCGCCAGGCAGGCCTCGGTGCCGTGAGTGTGCTCGGTCAGGCCCAGGCCCCAGTAGAAGCCGGTTTTCGGCGCCGCGCCCAGCATTCGCGCCGCCCGCTCGATCTGCTCCGCCGGGATTCCGGTGATCCCGGCCGCGTACTCCGGCGGATGTCGTTCGGCCACCGTCTTCACTTCTTCGAAACCCTCGACCCGCCGGGCGATGAAATCGTCGTCCACCGCGCCGTCCCGGATCAGGCAGTGCAGCAGCGCGTTGTACAGCGGCACGTCGGTGCCGGTGCGCGGTTGCAGGTGCAGGTCGGCGAACTCGGTCAGTTCGATTCGGCGCGGATCGGCCACGATCAACTTCGCTCCCGCCCGGACCGCCGCCTTGATCTTCAGCGCCGTGATCGGGTGCGTTTCGGTGGTGTTCGAGCCGGTCACCCAGATCAGGTCGTTTTCGGCGATCTCGTCCAGCGAATTCGTGAATGCCCCGGCGCCGATCGACATCCCCAGCGCCGCCACCGACGACGAGTGACAAAGCCGCGCGCAGTTATCGACGTTGTTGGTGCCCAGGACGGCGCGAGCGAATTTCTGCAACTGGTAGTTGTCTTCGTTCAGGCACTTCGACGACCCGAACATGCCCAGCGCGTCCGGTCCCGACTCGGCCTTGATCTCCCCCAGCCGCGCCGCCACCAGGCCCAGCGCCGCGTCCCAGGACACTTCCTTCCAGCCGTCGCCGTCGCGCACCAGCGGCGCGGTCAGGCGGTCCTTCGCGTCGGCGAACTCGAACCCGTAGCGCCCCTTCACGCACAGCCAGCCCTGATTCACCGGGCCGTCCGGATCCGAGGTCACGTGGGTGATGGTGTCGCCGCGCAGGTGCACTTCGAGCCCGCAGCCGACCCCACAATAACCACAGGTCGTTTCGACCACGCGTTCTTCAGCAGCCAACTCGGCGTCGCCCAGCTCCCACAGCGCTCGCGGCTCCAACGCCCCGGTCGGGCACACCTGCACGCAGTTGCCGCAGAACACGCAACTCGACTCCGCCATCCCGATCCCACCATAGGTACCGATGGTCGATTCGGCGCCCCGGCCCACCGGCGTGATTGCGAACGTTTGCTGCACCGCTTCCCCGCAGACGTCGGTGCAGCGCCAGCAGAGCACGCACTTCTCGTAGTCGCGCACGTAGAACGGATTATCAACGACAGGCTCCGCCTGCCTTGTCCGCTCCGCGCCTTCCACCTCGGCTTCCACCCCGTACTCAGCCAGCAGATCCAGCAATTCCGGCGTGCGGCTCAGGTCCACCGCCGCCAGGTCGCCCAGCACCCCCCGCCGCACCGCCCGCGCCGGCTCCGCTTGCGTGGCGATCTCCATCCCCTCCTCCGCCGGGCTCCTGCACGCCGCCAGCAACGCGCCTTCGCCGTCCGCTCGCCAGACCGTGCACAGCCGGCAGTTGCCCGAGCCGTCCAGCCCCTCGTAGTGGCACAGCGTCGGAATCTCCACGCCCGCGGCCCGCGCCACCGTCAGCAGCATCGTCCCGGGCTCCGCCGTCAGCGTCACCCCGTCAATGCGCAGATTCACCGCCAACCGTCCGGCCTCCCTTCGCGCCCGCGCGTCGCCGTAAGCATCAATCCCACTGTACGCGGCCCGCCACCCCGGGCGATACTGGATAAATGAAGATCCTCGCCGTCGCCGACCAGGAATGCCGCGCCCTTGGGGAGCATTTCGACGCCGACCGCTGGCGCGACATCGACCTGGTGCTGGCCTGCGGCGATCTGAAACCCGACTATCTCGGCTATCTCGCCGACCGCTTCAACACCCGCGTGCTGTACGTGCGCGGCAACCACGACCGCAACTTCGGCGCCGAGTCCCCCGGCGGTTGCGAAGACATCCACGGCCGGCTGGTGCATCACCGCGGCATCCGCATCCTAGGCATCGAGGGCTCCATCTGGTACAACGGCGCCGGCATCCAGTACCGCGAGTACCAGGTCGCCCTCAGCGCCCTAAGCCGGCGATTCAAGCTCTGGCGCTCCGGCGGCATCGACATTGTCGTCTCGCATTCCCCGCCGCGCTTCTGCGCCGAGGCCTTTCAACTCTGCGAGACTCCGGTCGGCGACCACGCGCTCTGCCCCTTCCGTGACCGCCCCGGCGCCGAATGGCAGAATTGTCCGGAGGCCTCCGACCGTGCCCACTGGGGATATAAGACCTTCCAGCAGATGATCGACCGCTACCAACCCGCCTACTGGATCCACGGTCACACCCACGCCGGATATGGGATGGCCGACCGCTGGAAGCAGGTGGGCAACACCGCCATCGGCGACGCCTACGAGCAGCTGGTATTCGAATACCCGGCCCCGGCCAGCGCGACCGAATGAGCGCCGCCGACCCCGCTTTCCTGACGATCGAGGCCGCCGCGCCGCTACTCGCCGCCGGCAAGCTTTCCCCGGTCGAACTGACCACCGCCGTCCTCGACCGCATCGCCGCCGCCGAAGCACTGGCCCCGGCCTACACCGAGGTCTTGCGCGAATCGGCCCTCGAAGAGACGCAACGCGCCGAGGCCGAAATCGCCGCCGGTAACTACCGCGGCCAGCTGCACGGCATCCCAGTGGGCGTCAAAGGCATCATCGACATCGCGGGGTTGGTCACCCACGCAGGTTCCCGCGCGTGGTCCCCCGAGCCGGCCGCCGCCGACGCCGAAGTCGTGCGCCGCCTGCGCGCCGCCGGGGCGGTGTTGCTGGGCCACCACCACCTCTACGAATTCGCCATGGGTGGCACCGCCGCCAACCCCCATTTCGGCACGCTGCCCAATCCCTGGGACGCCGCGCGCATTCCGGGTGGTTCCAGCAGCGGCTCGGCCGTCGCGGTCGCCGCCGGGCTGGCCACCGCCGCGCTGGGCACCGACGCCAACGGCTCCATCCGCGAGCCGGCCGCCTTCTGCGGCGTCACCGGCGTCAAGCCCACTTTCGGGCTGGTGCCGTGCGGCGGCAGCGTCGCGATGTCGCCCTCCACCGAGCACATCGGCCCGCTGACCCGTTCCGCCTACGACGCCGCCGCCGTGCTGGAGGCCGTCGCTGGGCACGACCCGGCCGACGCCCGCAGCCTCCCCGGCCCGCCCCCCGATCTCACCGGCACCATCCGCGCCGGCATCCGGGGGCGCCGCATCGGCCTGCCCGACGGCTTCTTCTACGAGGACCTGCACCCCGAAGTCGCCGCCGCCATCGACAGCGCCCGCGCCGTCCTGAGCGATCTCGGCGCCAGCTTCCACCACGTGCCGATGCCCTGGGCCGGGATCGCCGACGAGGTCTGCGGCCGGCTCACCCGGATCGAATCCGCCAGCTTCTTCATGCGCCACCTCAGCCTGCCCGACGTCGCGGCG
>JASLPR010000016.1 GCA_030744875.1 Chloroflexota bacterium | reverse complement strand
CGCCGGCGAAATCTGGCGGCGGACAAAGCACAACCGCCGGGGCCGCTTACGGCCGGCGCCGGCCGACCGCTCGTCGGTGCCCGAAACGTGAGCATGCTGCAGCTGCAAAATCTTGCGCGGCCAAAGCCGCCGTCTCTTCGTCTCGGGTCCGGTTAGGCCGGTCGGTCACCGGGGAGTCACACCCCTTGTCTATCCAGATAATCATGGCGATTTGAACCTGTCAAGGGGTTATTTTCGGGCTGGTTGAGAAGTTCCCGGAAGGGGTCGGAAAGCCGCGCGGACCTCTCTTCAAATGGGCTGTTTCGCGGCGATCTGGCGGTGGATTCTCGGTAGACGATCTATTGGTGACATCCTGCGACAGTCAATGCGGCAGAAGGGCGCGGATCTGACCATCGAAAAATGAAGCGGTCGTGGACCGCCGTGGTTGGCCCCGCGGCAATCAATCAGAAAGAAAGCCATCGTGGATGGCCGGGGATGGCCTAGATCGGGAGCTTGATGGTCAGGCCGCCGTCGATCACGTAGTTGGCGCCGGTGATGAACCCGGCGGGCTCGCTGCACAGGAATAGCACCAGCGCGGCCACCTCTTCCGGCTCGCCGATGCGCTTGAGTACGTGGCCGGCGGCCGACCGGGCGTAGTTGGCCTCGGGGTCATCGCCACCCGCCAGCGGGGTGCGGATGGTCCCGGGGGAGATGCTGTTGACGCGGATGCCGTGCGGGGCGAGATCTATGGCGCTGGCGCGGCTCAGGGCGATGATCCCGCCCTTCGAGGTGGCATAAGGGCTGACGTTGGCCTGGCTCTGCAGGCCCTGCACGGACGCGGTGGCGACGATCGCGCCGCCGCCGCGCTCGATCATGCGCTCGGCGCAGTACTTCATGCTCAGGTAGACGCCGGTGAGGTTGGTGCGCAGCAGGGCGTCCCACTCGTCGGGCCCGGTGGTGAGAACGGTGCCGTAGTGCTGGACGCCGGCGTTGGCGAAGAGGTAGTCGATGCCGCCGAAGGCGACGTCAGCGGCGGCGGCCATGGCGCGGGACTGCTCGGGATCGCCCACGTCGGCGGTGAAGGCCAGGGCGCGACCGCCCGCGGACTCGATCTCCTGCTGAACCTCGGAGGCGGCGGCGTTGTCGATATCGGCGAGCACAACGGCGGCCCCGGCGGCGGCGAAGGCCCTGCCGGCGCCGGCCCCGAGACCTTTTCCGCCGCCGGTTATCACGGCTACCTTGCCGCTGAAATCGCTCATGGCTGCCTCCCGGGACGTGGTGAGAACCTGATTCGGTGACGCTCACTGGCCGGAGTCTAGCCGCCGAGAACCGCTCAGCGGGAGCCGGAAAGGCGCGGCCGGCGGTCGGGTGAGGGCATAATCGGCGGGGATTTCGTCGTGCGCCCGCGGGCGCAAGGGGGCCGCAATGCGACTGGAAGGCAAGATCGCCGGGGTGACCGGGGCGGCGGCGGGAATCGGTCGGGCGACGGCGCTGGCCTTTGCGCGCGAGGGCGCCGACGTGGCCATCTGCGATCTGGATGAGGAAGGGCTGCGGGAAACGGCGGTGGCGGTGGGCGAACTGGGAAGGCGCGCCTTTACCCGGGTCTGCGACGTGACCGACAGCCTGGCCCTGCGCGGCTTCATCGGCGACACCGTCACCGAACTGGTCGGGCTCGATGTTTGGATGGGGAACGCCGGCATGTCCGGATCGGATCCGGCCGAGGAATTCGCCGAGGACCGCTGGCGACAAGTGGTGGAACTAAATCAGAATGCCGTCTTCTTCGGGGCGCAGGCGGCCGGGCGGCACATGCTGGCGCAGGGCGGCGGTTCGATAATCAACACGGCCTCGATGTATGGATTGCGGTCGGCGGCCGGGCGCATCGCCTACTGCACGACCAAGGCGGCGGTGGTGATGATGTCGCAGGTGATGGCCATCGAGTGGGCGAGTCGGGGGGTGCGGGTTAACGCTGTCTGCCCGGGTTATGCAGACACGGGGCTGTTTCGGAGTGGACGGCGGATCGATCCGGGGAGTCTGGAGCGCCTTGTGGCCGAGGTCCCGATGGGGCGGCTGGTGCAGCCGGAGGAGGTGGCGGAGGCGTGCGTGTTCCTGGCCTCAGACGAGGCCAGCGCGGTGACCGGATTGGCGATGACGGTTGACGCCGGTTGGACGGCGCGGGGCAGCGGCTAGATTCCCAGCGCGTCCCAGTGGGAATCCACGGCCTGCTGGCCAAGCTCAGCAGCGGCGTCTATCGCCGGGGAGGAGTTGGCGTTCGGGTCTCCGGTCAGGACTTCGTCCACCAAGTCGGCAACGTCGTTGCCGATGGCGAAGTAGGACGGTTTGAGCGGATCGGTGGCGGCGAACTTCGTGCCCTCTTGCATGAAGGCGAGAATCGGGTCGGCGTAGGGCTCCACCAGAGCGCCGCGCACCGGGAACGACCGGGTGGCGGTCACGTATTGCTGGTTCTCGGAACTGGACAGGAAGGCCCCTAGTTCGGCGGCGGCATCCTGGAACTCGGCGAACGTCCAGGTGCGGTCACCCTCGGTGGGGATGGCGTCCTCGGCGTCGGCCTCGCGAAACAACTGCCGGTTGACGAGCAGGCCGGTCCCGTTCAGCAGGAACGGATAGAAAAGCGCCAGCCCGCTCATCGTGGCCTGCTCCCGGGGGAGTTCGCTGAACCGGCGCCAACCGTCGATCGTGACGTAAGAGTCGACGGGCTGAAACGCTCCCTGGATGCTGTAGACCCGTAAGCTGCCGGCCGCCTCGTAGAAGAGGTCGGGTCCCGGTCCGCCGGCCAGCGCGGTATCGAGTCCGAGGCGATGGTCGGCCCACGAGGTCACGCGCGGCAAGACGCGAATGCCGGGCTGGAGTGCCTGGAATTGCTCGACCATGGCCAGCGGCCAGTCGCCGTAGACGGCGGACTCGTCGGTCTCAGCGCCGGTGAGGCCCTTCCACAGGGGCGGCAGCCATCAGTCGATCTCGGTTATGGGGATCAGCGCCGGGGTCGGGGTGATGAGCGTTTCTACGGTCTGGACGACGACTTTCTCGACCTCCACCTCCACCGGAACTTCCACCGGGACCTCAACCTCGACTTCAAACGGGACCGGCACGCCGACGGTCATCACCTGGATCACCGCGGCGTCCTCGCTATTGTCGGGAGACGAATCACAGCCCCCGGCGACGGCCACCAGCGCCGCGCCGCCGGCCGAGTTGGCGTCCGGGTGGAGAGTGTTGTGGCGGGGTAGATTGCAAGAGCTACGCTGCCTGTTGTTCTTGGTAGAGGGTGCTGAACGAAACGGCGAAGAGCGCGGTGGTTGCGGCCAGCGATGTCAGGCACCAGAGACAGAGGACGCCGATGTCGGTGGCGGAGACGAGCGTGAGATAGACGGAGAAGGCCAGGCCGGCGGCGGTGAGGACGACCGCCCCCATGCGGACGTTCGGGCGCAGCTCCGCCGACCCCAGGGCGTCGGCGAGGACGAGGGTGGCGAGAGCGGCGTAGTTCAAAGTGCCAAGCAGGGCCACCGGTACGCCAAACAGGGTTGCGTAGGCACTGGCCGCGACCCTGTCGCAACTCTCGCCGGAGGCGCAGGCGACTTCGCTGTCGGAGTAGTGGCTGATCGTCAAGTAGAGCGACACGCCCAGGCCGATGGCAACGAGCGCGATGCTGGCGGCCAGCCGCCGGGCGCGCGATCCCTCAGGAGTCATTGCGAGAAATCGCCACTTGCGCGGCGATCGTGTCCAGGACTTCCTGGCCCTGGTTGCCGACGATCATCTCCTTGTTAACGAAGAAGGTCGGGACGGAACTGACACCGCGGCCGATGGCATCCTGGATGTCGGCGTCGATCCGGGACCGATGTCGCTCCGATTGGAGTTCGGTGGTGAAGGCGTCGGTGTCCAACCCCAGCCCCTCCGCGATCGCGATCAGGTCGGCGTCGGAGTAACCGGATCGAAACAACAGTGGTTGAAGATCCATCAACCGGTGGTGATACCCCCAGAAATCGCCAAGGGCGCCCGCGGCCTCGGCGGCCTCGCTGGCGCGGGCGGCATTGTTGTCGAGCGGAGAATGGCGGAACTCGAACAGGATTAACCCGGTCGCCACGTAGAGTTTGTCGACGATGGGCTCGGTGTCCATGGCGAAGCCGCGGCAGTGCGAGCAGGTGTAGCTGGAGAAGTCGAGCACGGTGACGGCCGCGTCGGGGTTGCCTTTCTGGGTGGCTCTCAGGCCGGCGTCACGTGGCGCCGGCGCGCCGGCGGCGGGTATGGCGGCCGGCGCCACGATCGCTTCAACCGGCACCGGTGCGGCCGAGGATGCCTCGGCCACCGGCGCGATCTCGGCCTCCGCGGGCAGCGAATCGCCCGGTGGCACGGCGATGACCGGCCCGGAGTTGTCCTGGCGGGAGTCGATGAACGACAGCCCGGCAAGGGCGCCACCGCCTACGAGGCCGGTGGCGGTGGCCGCGAACAGCCGCCGCCGCGACAGGGCGGCTGCGGCCGCGGACCGAGCGCCCCTCTTGCGTCTTGGCAAGTCGAATTTCCCACTAATGCTGATCGGCGTCTCCATCGACGCCGGTCGCTATCGATTGTCAGGGTACCCGTAGCGAGTGGCTCGTGGTTGCGAATCCCAATAATCTCCGCCTACCCGCGAAGCCCTATTCTGTCATGGACCCGGCGGTTCGGCAGCCCCATTTCACAGAAGTGAGAGGGTCGGGCCGGGAGTTCAAATCGGCAGACCCCGTCGCCGCGACAGATCGTCGGCCTGCTCCGGGCGGCCCTGTTCACGTAAATAGGCGACGAAGTGCTCGGCGCCAAAATCGATGTCGGGGCCGCTGGAACGCCGTCCGCCATTGGCGCGGAAGGAACTCTGCAACAGGTCGACCATCGGATCGCGGACGCTGCCCGGTCCGGTGCAGTGGGAGTGCCACCACTCCGAAAGCAGATGGTCGTGGGCGGCGACCAGATCCGGGCATTCACCGGCCAGGTTGTGCCGCTGCCAGGGATCCTGCTCCAGGTCGAACAGGTTCAGGCGGTCGATGTTGTAGAGGCCCGCATGCAAGGTGCGGATGAACAGGTGCCGCCGGGTGCGCACGGCCCGCTGGGCGGTCCAGATGCCCATTCCCCAGATGAGGTGATCGCGCCCCGGCCATTCCTTGCCGCGCAGGGTCGGCGCGAAGGATTCGCCGCTCCAGCCGGAAGGCGCGTCCTGCCCGAGCAGATCGAGCATGGTGGGCGGGAGGTCCAGGTGGTACAGAAGTCCGTCGTTGACGGTGCCGGGGCGGGTGACGCCCGGCCAGCGGATGATCAGCGGGATGTGGGCGGTGCCCTCGCTGGCGTTGACGTGGGCCCAGTAGATGCCCTGCTCGCCGATGGTCTCGCTGTGGTCGGCGGCGATGATGATGGCGGTCTCCTCGGTGACGCCCTGCTCGTCGAGGATCGCCAGCAGGCGGCCCACGCACTCATCGACATAGGCGATCCCGGCGTCGTGGCCGTCGCAGAAGTACATGAAGTCGTCGCGGTCGCGGATGGCCGGGCGGATGCCGGGCCAGGCTTCGGTGATTCCCGGGTAGAGGGCCTCGGGCCGCCAGTCGCGGGCGGTGTGGGGACCGTAGAAGTGGTCGTGGTCGCGGCGGATCGTGGCGTCGTCGAGGAATGCCGGTTCGGCGCCGTTCTGGATGCGCCGCCGGTACTCCTTCGGAGCATCGTAGGGAAAATGCACGTCCCAGTAGTTGACGTGGAGGAACCAGTCGTCGTCAGCGGCATTCTCCCGCAGCCATGGTTCGACCAGGGCGTTCACCTCGTCGGCGCTCTCGCTGCCGCCGGGAAGCTTGTTGCCGCGGAACTCGGTGAAGCCGGCGGCGAACCACCAGGAAAGGTGCCGCTGGGCGAAACCGGAGAAGGAGACCGTGTTCCAGCCCTGCTCCTGCAGGTAGCGCATCCACATCGGCGCGGCCGGATCGTGAAAATGTCCCTCTCCGGCATAACGCAGATGCTGGGCCGGGCCGATGTGCCCGACGACGCCATTGAGAATCCCGAATCGGGCCGAAAACAGGGACGCGCGGCTGGGATTGCAGGGGTTATCGGAGACGTGGGCGTTTGTGAAGACGGTGCCCGAGGCGGCGATTTCGTCGATGACCGGCGATGTTGGCCGCTGGTAGCCGTAGCAGCCCAGGTGGGTCCGGGCGGGCGGAGTCTATGTCGATGTAGAGGACGCGCATGGGACGGTGGCGGCTCCGGTGGGGTGCGGGTCAGGCCTCGTCGATCCCGGTGCGGCGGCGCAGGTCGGCGGCCTGCTCGTGGCGGCCCTGGGCTTCCAGGTAGCCCAAATACTGCTCCGAAGAGCAGTAGATGTAGGGGCCGGTCTCCATCATCGGTTGGAACGGATCGCGGACGCTGTTCGGTCCGGTGCAATTCTCATGCCACCACTCGGAAAGCAGATGGTCGTGGTGGGCGGCGATGGCCGGCTCGGAATCGACCAAGTTGTTGGTCTGGTTGGGGTCGTTGCGCATGTCAAAGAGGCTGACCGGCTCCACGTTGTAATTTCCGGCGTGGAGGGTGCGGATGTAGAGGTGATCGGGAGTGCGGACGCAGCGCTGCAGGGTCCAGATGCCGGTGCCGCAGACCAGGTGGTCGCGGCCCTCCCAGGGCTCCCCGCGTAGCGCCGGGGCGAAACTGGCGCCGCTCCAGCCCTCCGGGATGTCGTACCCCAGCAAGTCCAGGGTGGTGGGGGGCAGATCGAGGTGGTACTGCAGGCCGTCGCTGACGGTGCCGGCTTCGGTGACCCCGGGCCAGCGGATGATCAGCGGGATGTGCAGGGTGCCGTCGCTGGCGTTGCCGTGCTCGAAGTACATGCCCTGTTCACCGATGGACTCGCCGTGGTCGGAGGCGATAATGATGGCGACCTCGTCTTCCACGCCCTGCTCGCGGAGGATGTCCATCAGGCGTCCGATGCAGTCGTCGACGTAGGCCATGCCGGCGTCGGCGCCGTCGATGAACTCCATCAGGGCGTCGCGGTCGGGGATGTCCTGGCGCATGCGCGGGAAGCGGCGCTGCATCTCCTTGAAGCGCTCGCGGAATCGAGCCGGGGCGAGGTCCAGGGGGCCCCAGTCGCGAGCGGTGCGTGGTCCGTAGTGAGTCTCGTTGTGCTCCTTGATCGTGGCGTCGTCGGGGAAGTCCGGACCATCGCCGCCGGCCTGGACGCGGTCCCAGTACTCGTCGGGAGCGCGGTAGGGATGGTGCACGTCCCAGTAGTTGACGTGCAGGAACCAGTTGTCGTCGCTGGCGTGCTCCCTGAGCCAGGGCTCGACCAGGTCGTTGACATCGTCGGCCGATTCGAGCCCGCCGGGGAGTTTGTTGCCGTAGAACTCGGTGAAGCCGGCCGTGAACCACCAGGCGATGTGGCGCTGCGCAAAGCCGGAGAAGGAGACCGTATTCCAGCCCTTCTCCTGCAGGAAGCGCATCCACATCGGGGCGCGCGGGTCGTGGAAATGACCCTCGCCGGCGTAGCGCATCCACTGGCCGGGACCGTTGTGGGTCACCACGCCGTTCTGGACCCCGAAACGGGCCGAAAACAGCGAAGCGCGACTTGGCAGGCAGGGGGCGTCGGAAACGTAGACCTGCGTGAACCGGGCGCCGTCGGCGGCGATCTGGTCGACGTTGGGGGAGGTGGATCGGTCGTAGCCGTAGCAGCCCAGGTGATCAGGCCGCAGAGAGTCGATGTCGAGGTAGAGGATTCGCATGCTGGGCGCTCCCTGTGGCTATTTGATGCGCGGGTTGATTTTGCAGCCGGTCGCGGTCACTGGTCGAAGTATGGCGTAATCGACGCCGGTTCGATCTCGAGCCCGAAGCCGGGCCGGTCGGGTGGGATCGCCAGTCCGTTCTCGGGCAGGGAGTGGCCGGGGATGCGGTTCGCCTCGGCGATCGGGACGCCAGGGGCCGAGCCCAGCCAGAACTCGGCATCGGTGACCGATGGCAGGGCGTAGGCACAGTGCAGGCCGAAGGGGTTGTTGGCGCCGACGTGGAGGCTGACCGCGATGCCGGCGGCCTCGGCCATGGCGCAGACTTTGACCGTGGTGGTCAGTCCGCCGACCCAGAGGATATCGGGCTGGAGGATGTCGACGACGCGGTGCTCGATCAGTTGCCGGAATGCCGCCAGGCCCTGATGGTTCTCGCCGGTGGCCAGCCGGGTGGAGGGCGCGCGGCGGCGCAGTTCGATGTGCCCTTCGAGATCTTCGGTGGGTAGCGGTTGCTCGATCCAGGCCAGGTTGTAGGGGCGCAGACGCTCGCACACCTGTACGGCGTAGTCGACGTCGAAGCTCTGCACCGGGTTGAAGCCGAGGGTGGCGTCGGGGCCGACGAAATTGCGGGCGTTGGCGACGCGGGCCTCCATTTCGCGGAGGCCGCGGTCGCCGTCGGTGGGCGCCCAAGAGTTGCTGATTTTGAAGGCGGTGAAACCCAGCTCGCGGGACCAGTCGAGATCGTCGGAGGTGGCGTAGCACTTCACCGCCGCGTGCGACGGCCCGCCCAGGAGCCGGTACACCGGCTGTTCTTGGAGCTTGCCCACCAGGTCCCAGAGCGCCAGATCGACGGCGCTGATGGCGCAGGCGGCCAGGCCAACGGAGCCGTAGGCGGCGGTGGCGCGCCACATGACATCACTGGCCATCCGGGTGGCGAAGCAGTCCTGCCCCATCAACAGCGGCGCCAGGTGCCCGTCGATGACCTTGGCCACCGGGTCGCCGAACCCCGTCAGGCCCAGTCCCCAGGTGCCGTCCTCGGCCTCGACGCGCGCCCAGACCGGGTCGCGCGGCGCGCGGACGGCGGCTGGCGAAGGATTGTGGTACCGGTAAGGCGACATGCGGGTGCCGCGCACGGTGGTCTCGTGCCAAGAAGGGCGGCGCGGCGGGGTGGCCGGATCGGCGGGTGCGGATGGCGCCACGCGAACCGCGCGGACGCTCTTGATGCGCATCAGGCGGACCGTTCGGGGAGCGGGCTAGACAATGTTGCCGCCCAGCGGTGTGGAGAACGGCAGCCCGCGAGGGAAGGCCTGTTCGTCGAACATCGCTGTCGCCGAGGGCTCGACGCCCTCCGGCCCGTCGCGGTAGAGCTTGATTACCCAGGTAGGGGCGCGGTTGCGGCGGAAGAAAGTCAGCAACTGACCGTGCAGCTTCTCGACGACTTCGGGATGCGCGTCGACTACGTTGTGCGTTTGGCCCGGGTCGGTGGCCCGCGGGTAAAGCTCGCGTTTGTCCGGCTCGGGGTTGTCGACGAAGAACCAGTCGCGGTTGGTGACGGCCATCGGCGTCCAGCCCGAACCGCCTAGGGCCTTTGCATAGCGATGGCCGGGCGGGATGTACATCGGGTAGGTGCCGCTGACGGTCATGTTGCGCAACGAGCGCCGCGCGCCGCTCATCAGCGGCAGCCAGGACTCGCCGTGGATGTTCATCTCGTCGGGTACCGCGACGCCGGCCAGGTCGAGCACCGAAGGTACGAAATCGACCGGCTGGGTGAAGCCGCCGATGCGCTTGCCGGCGCCGACACCGTCCGGGTGCCGCACCATCTGTGCGATGTGGCTGACCTCGTGGTAGAGCGGCCCGGACTTGCTGAGCTGGTTGTGCTCGCCCAGGAAGTAGCCGTGGTCGGACATGATGATGACGGCGGTGTTGTCGCGCAGGCCCAGGCGGTCGATGGTGTCGAGGACGCAGCCGAGCCAGCGGTCGACCATCGTGACCTCGCCGGCGTAGAGGGCGCGGATGTGCTTCATCTCCGCCTTATCGAAGATGCCTTCCGGCTTGCAGTACGGCGGCCAGACGATGTCCGGGCCTTCGTAACTCGGGTCGTACAGGTCGACATAATGTTGCGGCGGGTCCCAGGGCTCGTGGGGATCGAACGAATCCACCCACAGGAAAAAGTTGTCGTGGCCGGCGTTGCGCTCGAGCCAGTCGCAGGTGGCCTGCATGACCTGGGGCGCGAACCAATCGGCTTCGGTGCGACGGTCCTTCGTGTGGCGATACATGGTGGCGATGCGGTCGTCGTCCCAGTGCTGCTCCCGCCCCGGCCATTCGAGTTCAGCGAAATAGTCGGTGCGGGCGCGGTCGACTTCGTTGCCGCGGATCATCTGCCAGGCGTGAAACGGCCGGTCGAAGCCGTAGCCGTAGTTGATCAGGTGGGGAGTGTCGTTGATGAGCATCGTTACGTAGTCGTTTTCGCGCAAGACCTCCGGCAGCGTCAGCGCGTCCCATTGCAGCGGGCCCCACTTCTGGAAGGGGTCGCCGTAGCGGCCCTTCATCATCTCGTGGCGGCAGGGGACGGTGGGGAACGAGCCCAGGTAGGCGCCGTCGAAAACAGCCGACTCGGCGGCGAAGCGGTCTAGGTTCGGGGTGTGGACCCAGTCATTGCCGTTGGCGCCGACGTGGTCGTAGCGTAGGGTGTCATTCATCAGCAGGACGACGTTCATGCGGGCCTCGTTTCGGTGGTTTGGGGTGAGATGGTCAAAGGACGTTCCCATCAAGCGGGGCGCCGGCCGGCATGCCGCGCTGACGGATCAGGCGCCTGTAGTCGGTGGGCGGCGGAGCCTCGATGGCATCCGGTCCGTCGCGCCAGAGCCGCTGCATCCAGCGCGGCGCCTTCTGGCGGCGCAGGAAGCGCAGGACTTCCCGGTGCAGTTTCTCGGCCTGTTCCGGGTGTTGTTTCAAGAGGTTGACGGTCATGCCCGGGTCGTTGGTGCGGTTGTAGAGTTCCCAGCGCTCGCGTTCCGGGAAGTCGATCAGGGCCCAGTCGCGCCCGGTGTCCGTCAATGAGGTCCAGCCGTGGTCGCTGAACAGCGCGCCCATGGAGCCTACGCCTTCCCAGGGCACCGGATGCGGGTAGCCGCCGGAGATGGCCACCGGGCGCAGCGAGCGCTTCTCGCCGGTCATGAGCGGCAGCAAGGACTGACCCTGCACGTCCATTTCCGGGGGCAGTGTGATGCCCAGCAGTCCATGATCGTCACCGGCAGGTCCGGTGACTGCACGAGAGCCTGGAAGCGCTTGCCGGCGGCGATGCCGTCGGGGTGGCGGATCATCAAGATCTGCCGCGAGACCTCCTCGTAGAGCGCGCCGCCCTTTCCGATCCGGCCGTGCTCGCCGAGGTAGTGGCCGTGATCGGACATGATGATGACAATGGTGTTGTGGCGTAGGTCCAGGTTGTCGATCTTTTCGAGAACGCGGCCGACGTGGGTGTCACACATCGAGCACTCGGCGGCGAAGAGTTTGGCGACGTGGCCCTCTTCGGCCGGGGTCAGGATGTCTGAACTGCGCCCGTAGCGCGGCCAGAACACCGAAATCCCCTCGTAGTCGGGGTCGTACAGGTCGACATAACTCTGCGGCGGGTCCCAAGGTTCGTGGGGGTCGAACGAATCGACCCAGAGGAAGAAACCGTCATGGCCGGCGTTGCGTTCCAGCCAATTGGCGGAGGCCTTCATCACCTGTGGCGCGCAGTACTCGTCCTCCATGGTGCGATCCAAGGACTGACGGCGATACAGCGCCATCCGGGACGCGATGTTGAACTTGTCCTTGCCGGCCAGTTTCCAGTCGGCGAACCAGTCGGTGCGCAGGCGGTCGACCTCGTTGCCGCGGATCATCTCCCAGGCGTGAAACGGTCGATCAAAGCCGTAGCCGAGGTTGATCATGTGCGGGGTGTCGTTGATGAGCATCGACACGACGTCGTTCTCGCGCAGGACCTCGGGCATGGTCAGCGCGTCCCACTCCAGCGGCCGCCACTCGTGCAGGGGGTTGCCGAACCGCCCCTTCATGATGTCGTGGCGGCAGGGGATCGTGGCGAACGAGGCTATGTAACTACGGTCGAAGACGGCGCTCTCGCGGGCGAACTGATCCAGGACCGGCGTGTGGATCCAGTCGTTGCCGTTGGCGCCGACGTGGTCGTAGCGCCAGGTGTCGTTCATGATGAAGACGACGTTCAGCGAGCGCCCCCGTTCTGCGGTTGAGTCCCGGTTACAGTACGCTTCCATCAAGTGGCGTGGCATGGGGCATGCCGCGCTGGCGGACCAGCTTCAACCACTCGTCGGGCGCCGGACGCTCGACCGCGTCCGGCCCGTCGCGCCACAGCTTCTGCATCCACCGCGGGGCCTTGTTACGGCGCAGGAAGCGCAGAACCTCGGTGTGCAGCTTCTCGGCCTCGGCCGGGTGCTGCTTGACGATGTTGTTGGTCATGCCGATGTTGTCGGGCAGGTAGTAGAGTTCCCAGCGGTTTCGGTCGGGGAAGTCGATCAGGGCGTATTCCTTGCCGGTGGCGGTTAGCGAGGTCCAGCCCTCGTTCATGAAGATGCCCTGGATGCCGATGCCGGTCTGGGGTATGTAGAACGGATAGCCGCCGGAGATGGCGGCGTGGCGGACCGAGCGCTTCTTGCCGGTCATAAGCGGCAGCAGCGATTCACCCTGCACGTCCATTTCGGTCGGCGCCTCGACGCCGAGCATGTCCATGATCGTGACCGTCACGTCGGGGGACTGCACCAGCGCCTGGAGTCGCTTGCCGGCGCCGACGCCCTCTGGATGACGAATCATCAGGATCTGGTGGGAGACCTCTTCGTAGAGGGGCCCGGTCTTGCTCTGGAGGCCGTGCTCGCCGAAGTAGTGGCCGTGGTCGGACATGATGATGACGATGGTGTTGTCGCGCAGGCCCAGGCGGTCAATGGTGTCGAGGACGCGGCCGATGTGGGTGTCGCACATGGTGCACTCGGCGGCGAAGAGCTTGCCGATGTGGTCCTGCTCGCGGTCGGTCAGGAAGTCCTCGGTGCGGGCGTAGCGCGGCCAGTAAACCGAGGTGCCGTCGAAGTCCGGGTCGTACATGTCGATGTAGTGCGGCGGCGGATCCCAGGGCTCGTGGGGGTCAAACGAGTCGACCCACAGGAAGAAGCCGTCGTGGCCGGCGTTGCGCTCCAGCCAGTCGCAGGTGGACTGCATGACCATCGGCGCGAAGTACTCTTCTTCCAGCGTGCGGTCTTTGGTCTGGCGGTGGTAGGTGGCCATGTGAGAGCTAGTGCGGTACTTCTCGAAGTCCTTGATCTTCCATTCGGGGAACCAGTCGGTGCGCGAGCGGTCGACCTCGTTGCCGCGGATCATCTCCCAGGCGTGAAAGGGGCGGTCGAAACCATAGCCGTAGTTGATCATGTGCGGGGTGTCGTTGATGAGCATCGTGACGTAGTCGTTCTCACGCAGGACCTCGGGCATCGTCAGCGCGTCCCACTGCAAAGGCTGCCAGGGGTGGAGGGGGTTGCCGAAACGGCCCTTCATGAGGTCGTGGCGGGTCGGAATCGTCGCGAACGAACCTATGTAGCTGCGGTCGAAGACGGCGCTCTCTTCGGCGAACTGGTCCAGAACGGGAGTCTGGATCCAGTCGTTACCGTTGGCGCCGACGTAGTCGTAGCGCCAGGTGTCGTTCATGATGAATACAACGTTCACAGGTGCCTCCACTCCTGTTGCGGGCGGATTTGCAGTGTAGTGACGGGCGATGGGGCTTGTCGAACCGGGCCGATCGGGCCGGGCGGGCGGGTATTGGGGCGACGCCGGAAGGCGCGGTGGGTACTATCTCCGGGGGGCTGGGACGGATCATTCGACCGAGACTGCGAGGGGCGCGCTGGAAGCTGAAAACCTGGTGTCGCGGGAAGATGCCCGGCATGCCGAGGCGGCCGCCATGTCCGAAAAGCGCCTGCAGGACCTGATCACCGGAGCGGCCCGAGACCTGGGCTGGTACGTCTATCACACGCATATAGCCAAGCGCAGCGCCGAGGGTTATCCGGACCTCACCATGGCTAATTCGCGGTTGGGCCGGCATCTCTGGGTCGAGTTGAAGCGGGAGAAGAAAGCGGGCCGAAAACCGGCGCTGACTATCCCCCAGATGGAAGTCCTCGACGTGCTGGCCGAAGTGCACTCGGAGGTCTACCTGTGGCTGCCGCGCGACTGGCTCAGCGGAGCGATCGCCACGGCCCTGACGGCGCGGAATCCATTGGTGGAGGCGGACGCCGCCGGCACGCTGTGGACGGGGCGGCGCGAGCGACTGGTCGAGCTTGACATAAGAGTCGCAGGCTAGGTGTGCGGGGTGTGCGTGGGCTTTACATAATAACGACTAGTTGCCTGAGGGCAGAGAGCCGGCGACCCGAGGAAACGGAGCCCGATGGACGAAAATGAGCTTCTGGAAAAGACGCGGCGCGAGTCGAGACTGAAGCCGGGCGGTGGAGGCCGGATTCGCCGGACCAGCCGCCGGCGTCCGGGATCGATGCTGGTCGGGAGCGGCAACGCATCGCTCTACATAGCGGTGCTGGTGGTGTTTTGCGGATACACCATCTGGGCCACGGTCAACACCTTTTCCCGCGGTCTCTACGTGCATGCCAGGATCGGCGTGTTGATCGGCATCACCATGCTGGCGATGCTGTGGTGGGTGATCCGGTCACGGCGGAGCTAACGCTGTAGGGGGCGGATTCGGGGGACGCCGAGGCCCCTGGGGACGGGATGGTCCCGGGGCGGACCGGGGGCGGGCGAGGCGGCCGGCTAGGGGCGGATGACCAGCTTGCCGATGCTGCCGCCGGTCTCCATCGCCGTGTGCGCCGCGGCGGCGGTGTCCAGTCCGAATTCGCCCCCAATGCGCAGGTTGAGATCGCCGCTCCGGTAGAGCGCGAACAATTCGTCACTGCGCGCCCGCAGTTGCGGTCCGAAGAGGTAGAACATGGTGGCCCCGGCGGTGATGAACACGGTGTTGCGGGCCAGCATCCGCATGGGAAGTTCCGTGGCCGGGCCGCCCTGGAAGCCGCCCGACTTGTAGCCGTAGAGGATGCAGTGACCGCGCGGGCGGACACTGCCGATCGAGCGCTCGATGGTGTCGTTGCCGATGCCGTCGTAGACCACGTCGACGCCTTTGCCATCGGTGAGTTCCAGTACCGCGTCCTTGAAGTCGGTCTCTTTGTAGAGAATCGCGTGATCGGCGCCGATTTCGCGGACGTAGTCGGCCTTTTCGGCCGATCCGACGGTGGTGAAGACAGTAGCGCCGGAGGCTTTGGCGAGTTGCACTGCGATCTGGCCCACGCCACCCGCGCCGGAGTGGATCAGGCAGGTTTCGCCGGCCGAAGGCGGGTACATGCCGCAGGTCAGCGCGTGGGCGGTCAGACCCTGCAAAGCCATGGCGGCGGCTTCGGGCGAGGGGATGTCGTCGGGAACCGGCACCAGGCGGGGCGGGGGGGCGATGGCGAACTCGGCGTAGGCGCCTGGGGTGCCGGGATTCCAGAAGGAAACGCGCTCGCCGACCGCGACGCCGCTGACGTCGGCGCCGACTTCGGCCACGGTCCCCACCCCTTCGGTGCCGAGGACCATCGGGACGGTGGTGCCGCGCTCGCCGCGGCGATGGTCGATGTCGGCGAAGTTGACCCCGGCCAGCTCGATTTCGACAAGGGCTTCGTCGGCGCCGGGTTCGGGTTTCGGGATGTCGGTGAGTTGCAGAACCTCGGGGCCGCCGAATCGATCGATCTGTACCGCCCGCATGTTCGCTCTCCTGCCTTCAGTAATGCCTTGCCGGACTGACAGGATTTAGGAACGGCCGGTGGATGTCAATTGGCGGAACGGCAGCGGCGCCGGATACGATGCCGGTGGAGGCCCGGCGGGACGCAACGAGGGGAACTGGCAGCGATGCGGATACTGATTACCGGCGGCAAGGGGAACCTGGGCGGGCGGCTGGCGAAGGCGCTGATGGCCCGCGGCGACGCGGTGACGCTGTTCGATATCACGAATTCGGCGAAAGAGGATTTCCCCGAGCTGCGCGAGTGCCGGACGGTGGTGGGTGACATCTCCGACCCGGAGAGCTTTCTTGGCGCCCTCGCCGGCGAGCGCTTCGATTCGATAGTCCACCTGGCGGCGCTGCTCTCGGCCGAAGCGGAAACCGACCTGGTGCGGGCGTGGCGGGTGAACATGGATGGGACGCGAAACGTGCTGGAGGCGGCGGTGAAGTTCGAGGTTGGGCGGGTCGTCTTTACGAGCACGGTGGCGAGTTTCGGGACCGGTCTGCCGGAGCCGGTGAGCGTGGATGCGCCACAGTGGCCGGTCAGTTTCTACGGGGCGGCCAAGGTGGCCGGGGAGCGCCTCGGGGTCTACTACCAGCAGCGTTTCGGGGTGGATTTTCGAGGTCTGCGCCTGCCGGCGGTGACCGCGCCGCACGGGGCCGGCGGTGGGGCCAGCGCCTACTGCTCGCACCTTTATGTGGATGCGGTCACGAAGGGCGCCTATGCGTTTTATCTCCAACCGACCACCGGGACGGCGGTGATCTACATCGATGACGCGGTGCGGGCGCTGCTGGGCATCCACGACGCCGACGAGGCCGACCTGCGCCGCCGGGTCTACCAAGTGAACGGGGTCAGCCCAACGGCCGAAGAGATGGCGGCGGCGGTGCTGGCTGTGATGCCTGAGGTGGAGTTCACCTACGCGCCGGATCCGGTGCGCGATGCGATCGTGCAGAGCTGGCCGGGACGACTGGATGACACCGAGTCGACCCGCGACTGGGGCTGGCGATCGGAAGTCGACCTGGCGGAGATGACCGACCGGATGCTGGCGGCGTTGCGGGCGGAGGGCGGGTAGCGGGGCCCCTGCCCCGGTGGTGCGCGCCTATTCGGCGCCGGCGCGTTCCCAACGGAGGCGGCCGCTGCCGGGCCGTCCGCGCCGGGTCATCGGTGGAGTCGTCAGCAGGAGCCGGTCGCCGTCCAGGGATACGGTCCGCTCAGGGGTGATGCCGCTCCAGCCCGGCAGCAGGCTGATCTGCACGATGTGCAGCAAGCACCCGGTCCCCGCGCATTTCGTAGCGCCCCGCGTAAGCCAGGTAGGAACGGGCCGCGGCAGCCTGCTGCTCGACAGTGCCGCCTTGGAGGTCGTTGGCGTCGTAGGTGGCGCGGTCGCGGGCGGCGATGGAGACCTGCATGTAGCCGTCGGCGGTGTAGGTAAGCAGTCCAGCCGGGTCCTCGCCGTAGGGGAGAAATTCGTCGCCGTCGTCGGGGGTGTAGACGTAGGAAAGCAGGCGCCAGTTGCCGACCAGGTCGGCGGTGGTGGGTGGCATCCCGAGCTCCTTTGCGGTTGGCGGCGACCCGGTCAGCCGGTGGGGCCGTGGACAACGATCTTCCCGAAATGCTCCGCCGCCTGCATCATCCGCAGCGCGTCGGGCAGTTCTTCGAACGGGAACTCGGCGCCGATGACCGGGCGGATCGATTCCTTTTCAAGGAAAGCGGCCAGGTCTTCGAAACTGCGACGCGAATCCACGAAGATCCCGGCGATGCTGATACGCCGGGCCAGCAGGGCGCGGGTCTCGATCTCGCCGGCCCCGCCGGTAAGGACGCCGAAGAGGGCGATTACGCCACCGGAGCGGGTGGCCTTGATGGAATTCGGCAGCGTGGCCGAGCCGCCGGCTTCCAGGACCAGGTCGGCCCCGAGCCCGTCGGTGAAGGTACGGATTGGTCGGTGCCAGTCGGGTTCGTCGACGTAGTTGACGCCCAGATCGGCGCCCAATTCGGCGGCCCGGGCGAGCTTTGCGTCGCCCTTGCTGGTGACGGCCACCCGGGCGCCCATGCGCTTCGCCAGTTGCAGCCCGAAGATTGAGACGCCACCGGTGCCCAGAACGGCGACGGTCTTGCCTTCCAGGGGGAAGCTGGTGGCCAGCGAACTCCAGGCGGTCAGCGCGGCGATGGGCAGGGTGGCGGCCTCGGCGAAGGAGTAGCCCGCGGGCATCGGAAGGACGCCGCCCTCGGGCAGGACGACGCGCGCGGCGGCGGCGCCGGGTCCGGGCGAGCCCAGGGTGGTGCGCTGGTACTCGTCGCGAAACGGGCCGTCGACCCAGTCGGGCATGAAGTGGCTCATGACGCGGTCGCCGGGCTTGACGCGGTTGACGCCGGACCCGGCTTCGAAGACAACCCCGGCGCAGTCGGCCACCAGCACGGCGGGCAACTCCAGGCTCCTGGCGTAGCGGCCTTCGATGGTGCTCAGGTCGCGGTAGTTGAGGCTGATGGCGCGGACGTCGACCAACACCTCTCCGGGTCCGGGTTGGGCGTCGGGCCGGGTGACGAGATGCAGGTTGTCGAGCCCGTAGTCGGTCAGTTCAAAGGTCTTGACCGGCATGGCGTACGTTTCCTTCCGGGGATCAGGTGTAGAGGCGTTCGCTGCCGCGCGGTTTTGGCGCGGGCTCTCCGCGGCCCGGCTCGAACCAGGAACCGGCCACCGGCGGATGCTCGGCGTCGGCGTCGACGATGAGGTCGATCACGCAGGGGCGGCCGAAATCAAGGGCCTGTTGTAGCGCGGCTTCTACCCCGTCATGCGATTCGACCCGGATTCCCTCGGCGCCCATCGAACGGGCCATGGCCGCGAAATCGACCGGAACCGTGAACTCGGTGCCGATCACGCGGCCGCCGAAGTCGGCCTTCTGGCTGTCGCGAATCGCCGCCAGCGCCTGGTTGTTGTAGACCAGCCAGACGATCGGGACATCCCAGTCGACGGCGGTGGCGACCTCCTGGCAGATCATGAGGAATCCGCCGTCGCCGGTGACGGCCACCGCCGGTAGTTCCGGGTGGGCCAGCTTCGCGCCGATGATGGCCGCCGGCCCCCAGCCCATCGGCGTCCAGCCGCCGGGGTTCAGGAAATGGCCGCCCTCCAGGATCGGGTAGTAGCAGGAGTAGTAGTGGGCGTGGTTGCCGGTGTCGACGCTCATGATCGACTTGGCGGGCAGGACATCGCGGACCTGTTGGGTGATGCGCATCGGCTGCATGGGTTGGGAGTCGAGCGGGGGGAGTTCGAGTTCGAACTTGTCCTTCGCGGCGGCGACCATCGCGGTCGATGCCGCCGCGCTGGAACGGCCGCCCAGCGCCGCGACTTCAACCAGCAAGTCTTCGAGGACCGCCCGGGCGTCGCCGACCAGGCCGATTTCGACCGGGTAGGTGCGGCCCATCTCGCGCGGCTCGGGGTCGATGTGAATGATCTTGTTCTGTGGGACGAAGGGCAGGCCCTCGGTCCACCAACTGGTCGATTGGTCGGAGAAGCGGTAGCCGATGGCCAGGACGACGTCGGCGTGCTCGCGGATCAGTTCGTGGGCGATCGGGTGGCCGAGCCAGCCGGAGATGCCCACGGCCAGCGGGTGGTCTTCGGGGACTGCGCCCTTGCCGACGAAGGAGCCCGACATTGGCGCGCCGAGGGCCTCGGCCAGGGCGATTGTGGCCTGGCCGGCGTCGGAAAGGCGGACGCCGTTCCCGACCATAAGGACCGGCAGTTCGGCTTCGGCGAGCAGTTTGGCGGCGCGGGTGGTGTCTTCGCGGCTGGCGCGCTGGCGGCGGGAGTCGGCGAAGATGTCGGGGGCCTCGGGCGGGACATCACATTCGCCCGACTGGACGTCCCAGGGAATCTCGATGGCCACCGGGCCGGGTCGGCCGACCCTGGCGGTGGTGAAGGCCTTGCGGACGGCGGATGGGATCATCTCGGCGTCCCAGGCCGACCAAGTGCGCTTGGTGACCGGCTGGAGCATCTGGGTGAAGGCCTGGTCGATGTTGGTGCTGTCCGGCCGCGAGGTCTCCTGCAACTGGCCGCGGCCGAGCCATTTCTTGATCGGCAAGCCGACGATGGCCAGCACCGGGCTCGACGTGGAGATGGCGGTGCCCAGGCCCATCAGCAGGTTCGCGGCGCCCGGTCCCACCGACGTGCAGCAGACGCCGACCTTGCCGGTCATGCGGGCGTAGCCGTCGGCGATGTGCGCGGCCGCCTGCTCGTGGCGGACCAGCTTGAACTCGATGCTGGAATCGACCAGGGCGTCGAGGATGTTGGTGTTGCCGTGGCCGGGCACGCCGAAGATGTACTCAACTCCGTGGGCTTCGAGGGCGTCGACCAGGACGCGGGCGCCGTTCATGCCTGCGGGCCGCCGGAGCCGTGCTTGCCGTCGCGCGTGTCGTCGAACAGTTGTCGGAAATCGAACTCATCCGTGAACGGCAGCTTGATCTTGCGCCCGGTCCAAGAGGAGTAGAACGTCGCCATGATCGCCTCGATCGCCCGCAGCCCGTTGATCCCGGGCGTCCGGGACTCCGCGCCGGTTGCCGTGCAATCGATGAAATGCTGCAATTCGCGGGTGTAGCGACCATCCTTGCGGAGTTCGTCGTCCAGGTTGCGCTCGTTCCAGAGGGTGATGTCCTGGCTGCGCCGCTCCGGGGTGTAGAGGATCATCCGGAACGGATCGGCCGACTTGTAGCTGAACTCCTCGCTGAAGTCGATCTCCAGCGTGGCCTCGGTGCCGATCAGGGTAAACTTCTCGACCACCGGGCCCCAGCGCACCCGGGACATCGTGTGGACGCTGGTGCCGCCGCCGGCGTGGCGCATCACCGCCGAGCCGTGGTCCTCGATGACCTTGGTCGAATCGGTGATGTGGATTTCGCCGCTGACGTGCGAGATGTCGCCCAGCCACCAGCGCGCCAGGTCGATGGTGTGACTGCCGTGGTCCTGGTAGACGCCGCCCCAGGTCTCGGGGCGCTCGCGGCTCATGCCGATGCGATGGCTCCGCGGGAAGCCGAAGGACCAGTCACAGCGCACCTCGAAGAGCTTGCCCAGTTCGCCGGCCTCCACCATTTCGGTGGCCTTGAGAAAGCTCTTGTCGTACCGCTTCATGAAACCGACCATCAGCACCTTGCTGGCCGTCGCGGCGGCGTCGACCATCGCCTGGCATTCCTGCACCGACCGGGCCATGGGCTTCTCGCAGAATACATGCAGCCCGCGCTCCAGGGCGGCGATGGTCTGCTCGGCGTGGGCGTAGACCGGCGAGGAGACGATGGCCGCGTCCAGGTCCTGCGCCCAGAAGTCATCCAGGGTGTCGACGATGTCCCCGCCGCTGATCATGCGCTGGAGGGTGCGGGCGTTCTCCGGGTCCGGGTCCCAGAGGGCCACCAACTCGACATCCTGTAGGAATCGCCAGATTGGCGCGTACATGACCTGAGCGCCGCCCGGTCCGCATCCGATAATCCCGACCTTCACTGCTTCTGCCATCTGGTTGCCTCCCTGTCTGGTTGCCGGTGGTCGATCGGGATGGGCGCGCCTACGGCGTCATTCCCGAGGTCATCTCGTAGGCGCCCTGCACGCCCAGGACATTTTCGCCCTGCGAGACCTGGCCGTGGTTGCGGGCCTCGCCGGGACGCCCCACCTGGAAGTAGATGGCGCCGTAGCGATCGCGCAGGTCGGCGACCACATCGCCGCGGTGGGCAATCAGGTTGTTCTGCTCTTCCGGGTCGTTCTCCAGGTCGTAGAGTTCGTCCATCTCGTCGGACGGCCGCACGACTAGGCTCCAACGCTTGTTGCGGATGCAGCGATCAACGCCTTCGTGGTAGCCGATCAGGACGGCCTCGCGGTGTTCGTCGGTTTCGCCCTCGATGGCCGGGCGCAGGCTGCTGCCGTGCATGTCGTGGATGTTGCCGGCCAGGCCCATGTAGTCGAGTACGGTCGGCAGCACGTCGTGGTACTGGGCCAGCGCGGTGACGCGCCGTCCGCCCTGGCGGCCCTTCGGCAGCCGGATCATGAATGGGATTTTAAGTAGTTCGTTGTACATGCGGTCGGCGCCCTTGAGGAACTTGCCGTGGTCGGCCAGGGGATGGCCGTGGTCGCCCATCAGGACGACGACGGAGTCGTCGTAGTAGCCCTCTTCTTCGAGTGTGTTGAAGACCCGACCCAGCGCGTCGTCCACCGCGGCGGTCTCGCCGGCGTACAGGCCCCGGATGTGCCTTATCTCCGCCGGGGACGCCCAGCTGGAGGCCTCGCTGCCCATCGGCATCACCAGCCGCGGGCCGATGTAGTCGGGATCGGTGTAGGTGTCGAACTCGGCCGGCGGGTCCCAAGGCTCATGGGGGTCGAAGCAATCCATCCAGAAGTTGACCTTCGGGTGCCCGCGGTTGGCCTTCAGCCAGTTCGCCGTAAGTTCGGTGACCTGCGGAGCGAACCATTTTTCGGCGGTGTCGAAATCGTCGGTATTGGTCAGAAACTGGGCCACCCGGCCGCGCCAGAGTTCGTCGTAGTTCTCATTGACATAATCATCGAGATTGCGTTTCGACGGCTGCGAACGGTAAGGGTCGTACTCTTGGCCGCGGACCCACTGGTAGGAGTGGTAGTACTCGTGATAGGTCATGCCGCCGGCGCGATAGTGGTACACATCGGAGGCCAGCCCGTTGACGTAGCCTTCGAGTGAGGCGATTTGCGGCAGGGCCACGTCGGTCTTGCCCAGCGGCGACCATGGCCGGTTGATCAGCGTCCGGTTGCCGGTCAGCAGCGCGGCCCGGGCCGGAATCGTCGGCAGAGCCTCGGCGTACATGTTGTCGAACAGGACCGCGCTCTCGGCGAACTTGTCCATATTAGGAGTCTTGCAGGCGGCGACGTCATCGAAGACCGCCTCTCCCTGGTTGTAGGCGCTGACGTGGTCCTGACGAAGGCTGTCCAGTACGAGGACGATGAGATTCAAGCTGCTGCTCCCTTTCCGGTGCGGCTAGGCATCAATTGACAGTTCGAGAACGGTGGCGGAATGCGCCGGGAAGACGTGTTCGATTGTGCCGCCGTCCACGTTCAGTTCTTGCTCGCTGGTTTCGATCCAGGTCTGCCCCTGGTCTTCGTAGGTGTTGTGCGCCAGGGCGTGGGTCCCGTTGAGTTCGTGCACCGTGGCCGCGGCCTCGGGATCGCTGCCGCCGCTGAGCACGATTCTGGCGCTTATGTCGTCGTAGCGATGCCGGTTGACCACTGAGATCGACAGCCGGGCGCCGTCTTCGCTCAGGGTGCCGATGGCGTCCAGGTAGGGGACGGCCTGCAGCGGCGGCTCGGTGGCCAGGCCGGCGGTGTCGAAGGTCGGGCCATCGGCGTCGGTCTCCAAGGCGATCTCCTGGCTGTGGTTGGCGATGAGCTTGAATCCCTGGAAACAGGCGGTCTCGTTGATCCGGTTCGGGTCGGCGTCAATCAAGCCCAGCCGGTTCACGAAGGCGAACTGGTGGGACATCGAGATGCGCCCGGCCAGGCGCTGGATTTCCTGCAGGGTGCCGGCGGTGTTGAGCCCGTCGCGCAGCAGATACAGCTCCTTCCAGCCCGGGGCCCAGCGCAGGTCTTCGCGGATGCCCCATTCGTCGTAGGAGATTTCGGGAACCGGGTCGGCGGACCAGTGCCGGTCGATGACCGCGATGGTGTCGCGGAGGGTGGCGGCGGTGGATTTGGGCCCGGCCACGAGCGCGTCCCACTTTTCCTGGGCCGGTGGTTCCTGGGCGAGGACGGACGGGTTGAAATTGTAGTAGTGGACGGCGATGGCTTCGACCTGGCCGCTGACGGCCGACGAAACCAGTTCGTTCCAGCGACCCAGCACGTTGCGCACGTGGCCGACCGCGGCGAGGTGGATCGACGGGTCAGCCTGCTTCATCGCCGCCGCGAATTCCAGCGCGCGCACGGCATATGTTTCGGGATCGACGTGGCCGACCTGGAAATCGCCCCACATCTCGTTGCCCAGCGACCAGTAGTGGACGTTCCAGGGCTGCTCGCGGCCGTTGCCGGCGCGCACCCGGCCCCACTCCGAATCCGGCGGCCCGTTGCAGTACTCGACCCAGGCGGCGGCATCCTCGACCGAGCCGGAGCCGGTGTTCACACAGACGAACGGGGCCATGCCCAGGCGTTCGCAGTAATCCAGGAACTCGTGGGTGCCGACATCGTTGGGTTCGTATTCGTTCCAGGCGCCGTTCAGCCGGGTCGGGCGACGATCGAGGGGCCCGATGCCTTCCATCCAGAAGTAGTCCGAGGCGAAGTTGCCGCCGGGCCAGCGGAGCATCTTGAGCCCAGATTCGACGATCTTGGCGCCGATGTCGGAGCGGAGTCCGCCGTCGGCGGCGGCGTCGGCGCGCATCAGCGAGACGGCCCCGACCCAAAGCCGGCCCTGGCCGCGGGCCACCAGTTCAAAGCTCGAAGGCCCGGCGCGCTCGGATCGGATTACACCTTCGTAGGTGGTGAAATCGCCGGCCGGCCGGTCAGGGAGCAGGTTCCAGCGGCCGTTCTCGCCCGCGGCGTCGCTCAGACGCAGCACGACCGAATCGATGGCGCCTTCGATCTGCAGGACCACCCGGGCCGCGTAGTCGGTGCCGGCGGCGATTTCGAGTCCGCCTTGCCCGATGCCGTGATAGTCGTCGTCGGCGGCCAGCAGATCGATGCGCTGCGACTGGCGGCCGGAGTAGAACGTGGTGTTGTCGTGGACGAAGTAGACCTGGTCGGTCGGGGCCACCGGGTCCCAGGGGGCCACGAGGCCGAAGTTGGCTTCATCGTCGAACTCGCCGCGCCAGGCCTGCTGCAGCCCGCGCCCGCGGCGGCGTCCCCGGTTGGGGAGGCGGCCGCCGTCGTGGCCGGCGAACTTGCGGGCCTCGAGTAGCTCACCCCAGAGGCCGCCGTAGACCAGGTCCTCAAGGTGCTCGATGTTGGTGCCGTAGATGAACGGGTTGATCTTTCCGAGGGGGCGGTCGAGGTGCACCGTCAGGGTGGCGGGATCGGTCTCGTTGCGGTCGGGAGCCATACGGGGCGATCTCCATTTCACCGGCCGTTGCGGATGCCCGCTCCGACTGGTCAGGGGCGAGCGGTGAGCGACAATTTAGCACTCAGCCGCCGGCGCTGCTCGCGCGGCGTCGGGGAGCGGGCTACCCGGAGATCGTCAACTCGATCAGGGTCGCCGAATGTGCCGGAAAGACGTAGTCAAAAGCGCCATCTTTAGGGTCCAGGTCAACTTCCCGCGCGGTTACTCGGGTGCGCCCCGGATCTTCGAAGGTGTCGTAGGCCATGCCGTCGTCGCCGTTCAGTTCGCGGACGGTGGCGGTGGCGGCGATGGCGGATCCGGCGATCTCGATCCGCGCGGCGATGTCGCCCTCAGCCTGCAGATTCACCCCGGCGACGACGATCCGGCGGCCGTCGACGGTCGCGGTGGCCATGACGTTCAGCGCCGGGACATCCGCCTGGGGCGGGGCGCCGCCGAAGGCGCGGGTGTTGAAGGTGGGGCCGGCGTAGTTGGTGGCCAGCGCGATCGTTCCGCTGTGTTCGGCGTACAGCGCCAACGCCTGGAAACTCGCCGTCAGCCAGGTTCGGGTGGGCCGTACTTCGATGAAGCCGAGACGGTTCACGATCATCGCCTGGTGGGCCATCGTGATGCGCTCCGCGCGGCGGTGGATCTCGTTGAAGAGGGCGGCGGCGTAGAGTCCGTCGCGCAGCCGAAAGGGCTCTTCAAGCCAGCCGGCGTGACCGTGCACGCCGACCCAGCTGTTCCATTCGTCGAAGGAGATTTCGGGCGGCGTGTCGCCGGACCAGTGGGCATCGATGACGGCGATGGAGTCGCTGAGGATGTCGGCGGCGTCATTGGCCCCGGCGGTGATGGCGTCCCACATGGCGTCGTCGGGCGGCGGGTGATCGACGGTGCTGATGATGACGGGATAGTGATGGATGGCGATGGCATCGACCGAATCGCCGACGGCGCGGGCGACGTGACGGTTCCAGCCGCCGGTGGTGTCGCGGATGTGGCCGATGGCGGTGATGTGGATGTCGGGATCGACGGCGCGCATCGCCTGGGCGGTCTCGTCGGCGCGGTGGGCGTAAGTTTCGGCATCCACGTGGCCCACCTGGAAGTTGCCCCATAGCTCGTTGCCGAGGGACCAGTACCTGACCGCCCAGGGCTCTGGATGGCCGTTTTCGGCGCGCCGGCGGCCCGACTCGCTGTCGGCCGGGCCGTTGCAGTACTCGACCCAGGCGGCGGCGTCTTCGATGGAGCCGGAGCCGGCGTTGAGGACGATGAAGGGCTCGATCTCGTAGTCGCGGCAAAAAGCGAGGAACTCGTCGGTGCCCAGATCGTGGGGCTCCAGTTCGGGCCGGGCGCGGTTGAGCCGGGTGGGGCGGCGGTCGATCGGGCCGATGCCCTCGTGCCAGAAATAGTCGGAGGCAAAGTTGCCGCCGGGCCAGCGGAGCATGCTGATGCCGCCGTTGCGGATAAGCCGGGCCACGTCGGTACGGCTGCCTCCGGTGGTCGCGATGCCGACGGCGGCCGGCCCACCGTCGCTCGGGACAGACGGTTTGTACCGGGCCGCCGGAATCCCGTCAAACGGCCATCGACAGGCGCCAGAAAGCGCAAAACCCGGGGACCGATCTCTGATCGATCCCCGGGTCCGCGTGGACGGAGGTCCGGTGGGGGAAACGGACCTCCGTTAGATGACTTGACTAGTTGGAGGCTTTGACCTCGATCTGTCGTGGTTTTACCTGCTCTACTTTAGGGAACGTCACCGCGAGAACTCCGTTACGGAACTCACTTTCAGCGCTCTCGGCGTCGAGATTCTCCGGCAGGCGCAGGGAGCGGCTTACGGCGCCGTAGCGGCGTTCGCGGAGCAGGTAGGCGGGTTCGTCGTCTTCGGAGGCGCCGGCGTCAGGTCGCTCCGCCTTGATGGTCAAGATGTCCTCATCGACGCTGACTTCGATATCGCCGGGCTCGTAGCCGGGGAGGGAAGCGGTGATGACGAGGCGCTCGTCGTTTTGTTCGATATCCAGCGGCAGGGCCGGACGGGCCGCGGCGGCGCGGGCACGGGGGCCCGGTCCGAAGCCACGCCAGAGTTGATCGAAGACGGAGTCGAAGCCGGCGGCGCGGCGAAAGGGGCGGTGGAGTTGAATCGTTGCCATTGGTGATCCTCCAAATTGAGTTGTATTTGTGATGACTTGATTCCTGCATAGTATATGAGTTGCGTGTAATGGTGTCAACTCTTATGCCGTAGAACCATAAGAGTATATTTCTGCAGGGTGAAAGAGCGAGATAATCGCTCGATTGCCAGGCCGCCGCTCACCCGCTCGTGCCGCCAGAATCCGGGCCCTGCCGGCAAAGGCGCGGTCCCCGGCTCAAGGCGAAAACGCCGCCATCTGCCGCCGGGGCGCAACGCCTCCGGGTCGATTACGATGCGGTAGAAGCAGGCGCGGCGGGTCTACTACACGCTGCCCCGCGAACGGCCCCTAGCCCAGCGGGACCACATCCTCCCAGGCGCCGGACTCCCACGAACGCCGCATCGCCGCCGAAACCTCGGCCACGGCGGCCGCCTCGGCCATGCCGGGCACGCTGGGGCGGCCGGCGGTGATCGCTTCGAGGAATTCGTACATCTCGATCGTCTTCAGGTCGTCGTAGGAGATCGGCAGCGCATCCGCCGGGGTGAACGCGGCGTGGTGGGGCAACCTGGGTCCTGTAAGAATCCGAGTGAAGCCGTCGCGCTCCGCTTCGTCCTCCATGCGGTAGACCTCGAGTTCGCTCATGCGTTCGCCGTGCCAGTGGAGCGCCCCGGCGGTGCCGTTGGTCTGGAAGGTCAGGCCGAACTTCTCGCCCATGACGATCCGGCAGGACTCCAGCGTGCCCCGCGCGCCGTTCGCGAACTGAACCAGCGCCCCGACGTAGTCCTCGTTCTCGACCGGGCCGCGGGGTCCGCCCTCGCTGACCGAGAAGTGGGTGCCCTCACCGGGAACCGGCAGCGGGCGCGTATCCGTGAAGGTCTCCTGCTGGGAGACGACCCGCTCGATCGGGCCGATCAGCATGTGCGCCATATCGATGGAGTGCGACATCATGTCCCCGAGCACGCCGGTGCCGGCGATGTCTTTCTTGAATCGCCAGGTAAGCATCGCGTTAGGATTGGCGGCGTAGCCTTCTAGGAACTGACCGCGATAGTGGGTGATGTCGCCGAGTTCGCCGCGTTCGATCAGTTGCCGGGCCAGTTGCACGACCGGAATCCAGCGGTAGTTGTAGCCGACGTGGGAGTTGACCGCGGACCTCGCCACGATGGCGGCGATTTCAACCGTCTCTTCCGGATATCGCCCCACCGGCTTTTCGCAGAGGATGTGCTTGCCGGCGGCCGCCACGGCCGCGACCATTTCGCGATGCAGATGATTCGGGGTGGTCACGTTCACGACGTGAACCGCGGGGTGATCGACCACTTCGCGCCAATCGGTGGTGTGCTCCGCAAAACCGTAGGCGCGCTGCGCGCGTTCGGCCCGGGCGGCGAATTCATCGGCGCAAATGACCAGTTTCGGCACGGCCGCGGCGTCCGGAAAGCGCACCGGCACCTGCAAGTACGAGCGGGCGTGCAGGTCGCCCATCCAGCCCATGCCGATGACGCCGATGCCCAATTCTTGTGCCATGTTCAGGACTCCCGGTTGTGGGTGCGGGCCGCAGCGCAATTGGATAGCAGCGCGGTCTGTTTTTCAAGTACATCGGCGGCGCGGCGGGCGGCCGTCGCGGCTATTCCCAGGGATTCAGCAGAATCTTGGCCGACTCCGCTGCCTGCTGCAGGGCAAACGCCGACTCGATCTGGGTCATCGGCATGGTGTGACTGACCAGCAGGTCCAGCAGATCCGAATCTTCGATCACCTGCAGGAGGCGGCCGTAGTCGTGGCGGTTGAAATGCCAGTTCCCGACCAGGTGCAGACCCTTGCGCAGCATGTCTTCGCTGACGGTGATCGCGAGCGGATCGTGGCATTCGCCGACGAAGGCCACCCCACCCAACCGGCGCGTGGCGTCGACGCAGAAGCGCTGCCCGTGGATGTTGCCGGAGCAGTCGACGGCGTAGTCGACGCCGCGGCCGTCGGTCAGTTCGCGGATTTCGGCAACCGGATCGCCCCGCGTCGGATCCAGGACGTGATCGGCGCCCATGGTCCGCGCCCGGTCGGCGCGCCAGGGGGCCGGATCGGCGGCGATGACCCGGGCGTCGCGGAAGTGACCGTTCACGACTCCCCCCAGCCCCACCGGGCCGAGTCCGGTGATGAGGACCGTGTCGAAGGCCGTCACGTTGAGCTTCTGCATGGCGCCGAAGGTCGGGCCCAGCGCGCAACCGGCCAATCCGCCGCGCTCGATCGACAGCTCGTCCGGGATGGGAAGCAGCAGGAACGAAGGCCGGGCGATGTACTGACAGACTGTGCCGATGCCCGCCACCGTACCCTGCACGGCCTGGTAGTCGTGCCAGTTCTCGCAGTGCATGTAGAAGCCGGATTCGCAGATCTCACAATGACCACAGGCCAGCGAAGGCATCATCACGACGCGATCGCCGGGCTGGACGGTGGCCCGCGGCCCGGCTTCCACGACCGTCCCGGCGGCTTCGTGGCCGATGCGCGGGTTCGTGTCGCCGGCGAAGCAGCCTTTGTACTCCGTGCAGAGGGGGATCGCCTCCACCTTCACGACCGCCCAGTCGTCCGGCGCGCGCGGCATATCCATGTCCACGAGATTTACGCTGCCGTCGCCGGGAAAGACTGCCTGTTTCATCTGCGAATCCCCTGGGTGAATTGCGGTCGCCGCCGGTCGCAGCAATGGTGGGCCGCGCGGGTGACGGCGTCAAACCGGGGCCGCCGGGGCCTTGAGGGGCGCGGGTGCGCCGCCCGGGCGGCTGTCGTACCCTTGCCTCCCGGTTGCCGCGGAAGGTGGGGAAGACGCCGCGGGCCGGTCGAACAGCGTCGGGATGGAAAGCGAGCAGTCGATGGCCGGGAACAGTCTGGACAGTCAATTCGAGGGTCGCGTGGCGGTGGTTACGGGGGGTACCCAGGGGATCGGCGAAGCCGCCGCCCGGCTGCTGGCGGCGCGGGGGGCGGCGGGGCTGGTGATCTGTGGGCGCAACCAGGCCAACGGCGATCGCGTCGCCGGCGAACTCAGCGACGCCGGCTGCCCGACCGAGTTTGTCCAGGCGGACCTGACCCGGTCGGACGAGGGGGTGGCGGTGGTAGGGCGCGCCGACGAGCGCTTCGGCCGCCTGGACTACCTGGTGAACTGCGCCGGGGTAACCGATCGCGGCAATATCTGGAACACCACCGAAGAACTGTGGGACCGGACGTTCAACGTGAACGTGCGGACGGTCTTCTTCATGATGCAGGCCGCGGCGAAGATCATGCGCCGGGAGAAGATCGAGGGGGGAATCGTTTCCGTGGCCAGCGTCAACGCGCACGGTGGCGATACCCACCTGACCCCGTATTCGTCCTCGAAGGGCGCGCTGGTGACTCTGACCAAGAACGTCGCCGCCATGCTGATCCACGAGCGAATTCGCGCTCACGCCATCAACCTGGGCTGGGCCGACACACCGGGCGAGGACCGCATTCAGAAGCAATACCACGGGCGTGGCGATGACTGGCAGGGACCGGCGGGCCGCGAGCGCATGCCGGCCGGGCGGTTGATCAGTTCCGAAGAGGTGGCGCGGATGATCGCCTTCCTGTGCTCCGAGGAGTCGGGCATGGTCACCGGGGCGATCTTTGACTACAACCAGACTGTGGTGGGCACGTTTCACGGGAGCGATGTCGCCTACGAATAGTGCCGCCGCGCGCCACGCCGGGGCAGGGCCTAGACTACGCGATGTTTCCCCGGCGCGCTCAAGAGAAGAGGAAGGTGAGCAATGGCCAGAGTGAACCGCTGCATCGAACTCCTGGAGCAGGGCCAGCCGATCTACTACACCGGCGTGGAGGAGCTCAGCTTCGAGTCGGGGCGGGCGCTGGCCGGCACCTGGGCCGATTTCCTGTCGCTGGACTTTGAGCATCGCCCTCTGGACGTGATAGGACTTTCGGCCTTTATGGACGGCCTGCGCGCGGCCGGTCCGACGCGCAGCGGGCACCCGACGCCGACGGTGATCGTGACCACCGCCATCAGCGGTATCTCGCCCGAGGAGGTTTACGTTAACGCCTGGCAGATCCGTCATCTGCTCACGGCCGGAGTCCACGGCCTGCTAATGGTGCACGCCCGCGACCCGGGAGCCGTGCGGGCATTCGTGGAGTGCTGCCGGTACCCCATGACGCAGGCCGGGGTCGGGTCGGGCCTGGGCGAGGGCTTGCGAGGTTCGGCGGGGCAGAATCACCCGGCCGAGATCTGGGATATGACCCCGGAGGACTACGTGATGAAGGCCGACGTGTGGCCGTTGAACCCGGATGGCGAACTGATGCTGGGCTTGAAGCTGGAGGATCGCCATTGCCTGCTGACCGCCACCATCAGCACCACCGTACCCGGCATCGCCTTCGCCGAGTGGGGCCCCGGCGACATGGGGATGTCGCTGGGCTACGCCTCCCGGCACGACCCGCCCTATCCGCCGGAAATGGCGGCGGCCCGGGACACCATCAAGGGCGCCTGCGACTCCGCCGGTATCCCGTTCCTCTGCGGCTGGAACGACGAATCGATGAACGCTGCCGAGCGCGCCCGGCACGCGATCGAGGTGATCGGTGCGAGGATCATTCCCTGCGGCCCGCCGGGCGAAGAACTGGCGGTGGCGGGACGCGCGCTGACCGGGCGTACGATGCCTGTTTAGTATGAAGCTCCCGGGAAGATTTGTGCGGCCGGAGATAGGAGTTGAGGGCCAGTTCCGGAGACAATCAATTTCCACGCTCGGCCGGATCGGGCGATCGCCGGGGTCGGTTCGAGCCCGCGAATTCAGGGAGGACTGAAGATCGCAGTGCCGGAGACCATCAGGGTCGTACTGGTCGAAGACAACCCGGACGACGCCCGTCTCCTGCAGGAGTCGGTGCGTGCCTTTGGCAACGGGCTGCAGATTGAGCATTTCGGCACTCTCGGCAAATCGCAGCCAGCGATCGAAGCCGGCGAGGCCGATGTCGTACTGCTGGATCTGACCCTGCCCGACGCCTCGGGACTGGAGACGTTGCGCAGCGTGCTGGCCATGCGGCCCGAGCAGCCGGTGGTGGTGCTGACCGGGACCGACAACCTGGACCTGGCGCTAAGGTCCGTGCAGGCCGGCGCCCAGGACTACCTGGTCAAAGGGACGACCGACGGCCCGCTGCTGCTGCGGGTGATGCGCTATGCCATCGAGCGCGCCGAATCCTCGCGCGACCTGCAACGCAGCCAGCGTCGCTACGAGGCGGCGCTGCGCGGTTCGGATGACGCGATCTGGGAATTGGAGTTGCGCACCGGCGAATACTATCGATCGCCGCGCTGGGCCGAAATGCTGGGCTACCCGGTCGACTACAACCCGGTCCAGGACCAGGTGCTTGATCTCATCCACCCCGACGACGCAGCCAGACTCCAACGCCTTTTCGACGAACACCTTGCCGGGAGGACGCCGTTCCTGGTCTCGGAGCACCGTCTGCGAGCCGCCGATGGCAAGTACCGCTGGATCATGGTGCGGGCGCAGGTGACCCGCAACGCGGGCGGGGAGGCAATCCGGATCGGCGGATCGACCACCGACATTACGGCCCGGCGCGAGGCCGAGGAGCAGTCGCGGTTGCAGACCGCGGCGCTCGGAGCCGCGGCGAACGGAATCGTCATCACCGGCGCCGACGGGAACATCATCTGGGCCAACCCGGCCTTTGAAGAGCTGACTGGGTATCAACTCGCGGAAATCGTGGGCAAGAGCACGAGCATCTTGAAGTCAGACGAACAGGACGGAGAGTTCTACGCGGAGATGTGGGCGACGATTTCGGCCGGAAACGTCTGGCGGGGCGAACTGACCAACCGCCGCAAGGACGGCTCGGTCTTCCCCGAGGAGATGATAATCACGCCGGTTCCGGGCCGGGACGGAAAGATTGAGAACTACATCGCGATCAAGCAGGACATCACCGAGCGGCGGCGGGCGCAGAAAGAGATGCACCAGATCCAGATCCAGATGTCCCAGTCGCAGCGACTCGAGAGTATGGGCGCGATGGCCCGCGGCGTGGCCCACGACTTCAACAACATGCTGATGACGATGATCGGCAATGCCGACCTAGCGCTCATGGACCTCACCGACGACCACCCGGCTCACGAGAGCGTGGAGCAGATTCACGAGACGGCGCTGCGGGCCAGCGGGTTGACTAACCAGATGCTCTCTTACGCGGGCAAAGGACGTTTTACCCCGGAACCGATGGACCTGAACGCCGTCACCCGCGAGCTGGACCAGATGCTGCGGGCGGCGCTGCCAAAATCTACCGATCTCAGTTTCCAGCTCGCCGAGGGTTTGCCGCCAATCAAGGGCAATGCCGGGCAGATGCAACAGGTGGTGGTGAATCTCGTGGCCAACGCCGGCGACGCCATCGGCGAGGCCGGCGGTGAGATCACGGTGTCCACCGAGTTGGTCGAGATCGATGAATCGTTCTTCGCCGGCACGGTGGCCGCGGAGACGCTGCCGACCGGGAAGTATGTCGTGATTGAGGTCGCCGATAACGGGGCCGGGATGACCCCGGAAGTAGTCGAGCGCGCGTTCGAGCCCTTCTTCACCACCCGATTCATCGGCCGCGGCCTGGGGCTGGCGTCGGTGCTGGGCATCGTACACGGCCACGACGGCGCCGTGCGGTTGGAGAGCGAGCCGGGATTGGGCACGAAGGTGCGGGTGATTCTGCCGTCGCAAGATGGGGTGGAGAGTGGTGAGGTCGCGCCCGATGCGGAGCTGTCGGGCTAGCCCACGCTTTCGCCGGCCGGAACGGCCGGCCCGGCTGGACCCGGCCCCGGCCCGCCATCTACACTCCTCCCGTTCGCGAAACCGGCTCTAACAGGAGGATCCCGTGAATGTCGTCTTCATCATGAATGACACCTGGCGCTACGACCACGTCGGCGCCCACGGCAACGACTGGATTCATACCCCGGTGCTGGATCAGTTCGCCAAAGAGAGCGCGGTTTTCGATCGCTGCTACATCGGATCCTTCGCCACAGTTCCCTGCCGCCACGACCTGATCAAAGGCCGCCACGGGGCGCCGTTTCACGATTGGGGCCCCCTAGAATGGGAGGCGCTGACGCTGCCGGAGGTCCTGCGCGAAAACGGGATCGTGAGCATGCTGATCAACGACACCCCGCACCTGATCAACTTTGGCTACGGCTTCGACCGGCCGTTCCACGCCTGGGAGATGATCCGCGGCAACGAGGTCGATCGCTGGCGGACCGACCATTTCGAAAAACTGGAACTCTCGGACGTGTCCAAGTTCCGCTACGCGCACGGGATGGCCCAGTGGCACCGCCAGGCCAAGCACCGCCTGTCCGAAGAGGATTATTGCGCGCCGCGGGTCATGAAGGCCGTCTCTGACTGGCTGGAACGCAACGCCGGCCACGACGGTTTCTTCCTCTGGGTCGACTCCTTCGACCCCCACGAGCCGTGGGACCCGCCGCAGCACTACATCGATCGCTACGCGCCGGATTACAAGGGCCACTCGATCTTCTGGCCGCAGTATGGCAAGAGCTCCGAGATGTTCACCAGCAAGGAGCAGGAGCACATCGGGCACCTCTTCGCCGCCGAATGCACCATGAGCGACAACCACATCGGGCGCGTTCTTGAGAAGATCGACAACCTGGGCCTGCGCGAAAACACGATGGTCATCATCATGTCCGATCACGGGCACTACTTCGGCGAGCACGATCAGCAAAGCAAGTCGGGTCCGCTCTACGAAGAATCTTCGCACCAGATCCTGATGGTGCGACATCCGGAGGGGCTGGGAGCGGGGAAACAGTTCCAGGCGCTGGTCCAGCCGGAGGATTTCGCGCCGACGATTATGGATGCGATGGGCATCGACGCGCCGGAAGCCATGGACATGCAGGGCGAGTCGTGGCTGCAACTAATGCGCGGTGAGAAGCGTTCGCTGCGCCGGGCGGCGATCTCGGGACACACGCCGCGCCTGATTGACGATCTCAGCCATTCGCAGTCGAACGGCTACGACCGGACCGGCTGGACCTCGGTGACGGTGACCGGCAAGGACTACGCGCTGGTCGATTTCCCGGAGCCGGAGCGGCGGGCGTTGTATCACCTGCCCAGCGATGTGGGGATGACCAACAACGTAATCGCCGAGCACGGCGGCGAGGCGGAGAAACTGCATGCTGAGCACCTGCGCTTCCTGCGCCGCAGCAAGGCGCCGCGCTGGCAACAGCGCCTCTGGCGCGACGGCCCTGAGGGAATCGTGACCCCGGAGAAGACCGAGTTCGTGAAGCACATCGACAAGCGGGGAAGACCCCTGAGTTCGACCCCGCAGGACGGCAACGTCGTTTCGGCGGGATAGGCGCGGACCTCCCCGACCGACCGGCTTGAGGCGAAATCGACGCTGCGCGGGGAGAGTGCGACTACACTTTCCCGGTTGAAACCCGCCCGGAGACGGGTCCGCCCAGCAAAGGTAACCAGCGACCGACATGGAGCCACTAAACCTGGGGATCCCGAAGGGGAGCCTGGAAAAGACCACAATTGAACTCTTCCGCCGCGCCGGCTGGAAGATTACCAACAGCTCGCGGAGTTACATCCCGACCATTGATGACGACGCCATCAGTTGCAAGCTGGCGCGTCCACAGGAGATGTCACGCTACGTCGAGAGCGGCGCGCTGGACGCCGCCATCACCGGGTCCGACTGGACGCTGGAGAATGAATCCGACGTCGAAGTGATAGCGGATCTGGTCTACTCGCGGATCAGCTTCCGGCCTACCCGCTGGGTGCTGGCGGTGCGCAACGACTCGCCCGTGCAGAAGGCCGAGGACCTGGAAGGCGCGGTCATCGCTACCGAGTTCGTGAAGTCCACCGAGCGCTACTTCGCCAGCCACAACACGAGTGTGCAGGTTGAGTTCTCGTGGGGCGCCACCGAGGCCAAGGCCGCCGAGAGCCTGGTGGACGCGATCGTCGACGTCACCGAGACGGGCTCCACGCTGCGCGCCAACGGACTGCGGATCGTCGACACGCTGACGAAATCCAATCCCCAGTTGATCGCCAATCGCGACTCCTACCGCGACCCGGAAAAGAAGGCCAAGATCGACCAGATCGCGCTGCTGCTGCGCGGCGCGCTGGAGGCGGAATCGCGGGTCGGGATCAAGCTGAACATCCCGAAGGATCGGATCGAGGCGATCCTGGAGCTACTGCCCAGCATCACGGCCCCGACGGTGGCCAACCTCTACGGCAAGGACTGGTTCGCCGTTGAGATCGTCGTCTCCGAGGCCGAGGTGCGCGACCTGATCCCGCGGCTCCGCGAGTTCGGCGCCGAGGGGATTATTGAGTACCCGCTGAACAAGATCGTCTAGCCGGGGCGGGAATTCGGATGGTGGGGCCTGTGGAGAGCCGGGCCTAGATCATCCCGGGCGGGTGCGGGTCAGGGGACAGGTCGATCAGACGGTCGGCGTCCAGCAGCCAGGCGTGATCCGGGTCATAGCGGGGCGCGAGCATGCGGTTGTCGCCGGCGAGCATGCACATGTAGTACTTGGCATAGCCCGGCCCGGCGACGGCCGGGTGATAGCCGCGTGGCAGGGCGACGGCGTCGCCGTCGCGTACCAGGTAGGCGTTGTCGATCTCGCGGTCGTCGGTGTACAGGAACTGGGCCCCGAAGCCGCTGGCCGGCCGGAACTTGAAGTAGTAAATCTCCTCCATGAAGACCTCGTCGGGCATGTTGGTGATCTCGTGGCGATGCGGCGGGGAGCTGCTCCAGTGGCCGGCGGCGGTGCGAATTTCGCCCACCAGCAGCTTGTCGGCGATGCGGCCGGTGTGCAGGGGATAGCTGATTTCGCGGCGCCAGTTCTTGCGTCCGGCGTAGACGGTGTCGGTCTCCTCGGGAAGCATGTGATAGGGCTCGTGGCGATTCTCGGCCGGGGCGGACGTGATGGCGACGGTGACCTCGCCGATGTCGGGCCCACGGACTTCCCAGGCGGAGTCGCGCGGCACGTAGATCGCGTGGGGCAGACCGTCGAACGGCGTCGGGCGCTCGCCGATGTCCTTCCATTCTTTGCCCTCGACGGCGACTGTGCAGTGACCGCCGATCAGCAGGATACAGCGTTCCAGTTCGTCGGCTTCGCCGGAGTGGGTCATGCCCGGCCCGAGCGTGGCGGTTTCCAGTCCAATCAGTTGCAGCGGGTTGCCGCCGGGGCGGGCGTAGACGCGAATTGGGCCCTCGGGAGATCGGAGCAGCAGGTCCTTCACTTTCGGTCTCCTTTTCGACTATTGCCGTTCGATCGTCGTTTGTCACAATGCGGTTGGGGCGACACTGCTAGGCGCGGCCGTGCTTATCCAGCGCCTTCTGGTGGAGCGCGATGGCGGCGTCGCCGGCGGCAGTCACCGCAGTCCGTACGTCCTCCTCGCCGAGCAGCGCGGCGATGCCGTTGTCGTCGGCGTTCGCAGCGAATTCCAGTCCGTCCACCACCGTGCCGGGCAGCGGATCGGTGAGGGCGGTGCGCAGGGCGTCCAGATCGAACGCCGCCGCAAGCGCCAGCAGCGCGCCGCGCCCGTCGAGGCGCCGCACGAAGACGTCGTACACGCCGCCGAATTCGGTCAGCGTGGCGTTGATCGGGACGAACGCGACGGTCGCCGCCTCGTCGGCAAGCCGTATCTCGAAGTCCGGCGCGAATTCGCGGTCATCGCGCACCCACTCGGAGTCGCCCACGAAATACGCCTGCTTGAACAGTTCGCTCGATTTCAGGATCTCCAGATGCTCGGCTTCGACTTCTTCGGCGACGGCGTCGTTCCGCCACTCGATCGCATCCAGTCCGTCCAGCGCGTGGCGGACGTTGGGGAAGATCGTGATCACGCTGACTCCGGCGCAGTCGATGACATCCGGGCAGGGATCGGGCAAAGTCTCGTGTCCCGCGCCCTCGTACCAGCGCAGCGAGGCGATCAAGGGCCGGACGCGGATCAGGTCGTAGCCCTTCGCCGAGAGGAGTTGATGCAGCCGGCGGGTGACGGCGACCCCCGACCAGGCGGCGGCGGCGCGGACCTGGCTTTCGCTGACGCCACCGGCGGCGAACTCATCGAGTTTTGCCAGCAGTTCGTCGCGTACCGGGTAGGCCAGCCGGCCGTTCATCTCGGTCAGGTAGGAGGCCAGCGCCTGGCCCTCGTGGATCGCGGTGGCGAACGGGAGTTGCTGGAACATGGCGAAGTTGACGGTGATGTTGACGCCGATTCCGCGCGAGGTCACGTGGCGGCAGGCGGTGAGGCCGGCGTTGGTGCCCGGGAGTTTGAAAACGACGTTCGGCACGCCGCCGTCAAAGCGGCGCGAAAGCTCCGCGTAGAGCGCGGTTGCGTCGGCGATCATGCTTGCGTGGTCGCCGTGCTTCTTGGGGTTCACCTGCAGGCTCACGTAGCCCATCTTGCCGCCGGTGAGCAGGAAGATCGGCCGAAGCAGGCGCATGTTGGCCAGCACGACCTCCAGCGTGGCCAGCCGGGCCAGTTCGGACTCGTCAGCGTCCGGGTTAGCTTTGATAATGGCGTCCACCACCAGGCTCCAGGTGTCCGGGTCGGCGACCCAGGCAACATCCACGAGCACCGGGTTGCTGGTGACGAAGGACATGCCCACGTACATGGTGTGCTGGAGGAAGATGGCGTAGTCGTTGCCGAGTTCGGTGATGGTGTCGCCGGTGGCCCGGCGTTCGGCGAGGCGGCGCAGGTGGCTGGACTCGACGACCGCGGAAACCCGGTCGACGAAATCGGCCAGCGAACCGCCGGTCAGTCGTTCGGCTGCGGCGGCGGGATCGGCGGCGACCTCGGCGGTCAGCCGGGCCAGAGCGTCGGCGCGGCGGCGCTGGATGATGGTGGCCGCTTCGGCGGGGGCAGCGGCCTCGAGTTTCGCCAGCAGATCGCGAGCGGCGGCGGCGATTCCCGCCACGGCTCTTGGCTCGAGCGCGGCGTCGCCGTGTGTTTCAGAGTTGCGCAGATTCCAGATCGGGAGGAACGAGCGCAGCCCGATGGACAGGTCGATGAGGAAATCCAGCACCAACGGGCGCGTGGATTGTGCGGCAGCGGTGAATTTCGCCTCCAGACCCGCCAGAAGCTCGGTCGCCGATCCGGTGAAATCGGCCGGGTCAGTGAAGAACAGCAGCGAGTCGATCACCGCCTGGCCCTCGCCGGACTCGACCTGCGCCTGGTAGTCTCCCGGTGAGAAGTCCCGGCGGGCCGTCAGTTCGGTGGCGATGCGCGCTTCGAGATCTGCCGAAATGCTTCCTGCGGATACGGGCATGGCGTTGCTCCTGCGGGGCGTCAGCGGGTTCCTGATTCTGGATGGACCCCAAGGATAGATGAAGCGGACGGCGCTTTGCAGGCAGCGCCGGTCGGGCGGCGGCGCAGAGCCGGCGTCGCGGCCGGTCTAGAGCGTCGGGTCGCTGCCGACGTGCACGATCAACTTGCCGAAGTTCTCCCCGCGCAACAGTCCGATGAAGGCCCGCGGCGCACTCTCCAGGCCGTCCACAAAGTCCTCCTTGTAGACCAGGCGGCCGTCGCGGATCCACTCGGCCATCTGCCGCCGGCCCTCATTGTGGCGGTCGGCGAACTGGAACATCAGGAAGCCTTCCATGCGGGCCTGTTTGGTCAGCAGCGCGCGGGTGGGGCGGGGAGCGAGTTCCGGCTCCACATGGTTGTACTCGGAGATCATCCCGCAGATCGAGATGCGCGCGCCGATGTTGATCTGTTCCAGCACCGCGTCCAGGGTCTGCCCGCCGACGTTATCGAAATACACGTCGATCCCGTCAGGGCAGACTTCGGTCAGCGCGTCCGGGACGTTCTGCGTTTTGTAATTGATGACGGCGTCGAAGCCCAGTTCGTCGCGGACATAGGCGCACTTGGCGTCCGAACCGGCGATGCCCACGGCGCGGCAACCCTTGATGCGGGCGATCTGGCCCACCAGGGCGCCGACGGCCCCGGAGGCAGCCGACACGACGACCGTCTCGCCCGGCTGCGGATCGCAAATATCCAGCAGGCCGAAGTAAGCCGTCGAGCCGGGCATGCCCAGGACTCCGACGGCGGTGGAGATCGGAGCCAGCGACGGATCGACCTTGCGGAGATCCTCGGCGTCCAGCACCGCGTGGGACTGCCAGCCGGTGTGGGCGTTGACGATGTCCCCGGCGGCGAATCCGGGCGCGCGGGACTCAATGACCGCCGCCACCGCGCCGCCGGTCATCACCTCGCCAATCTGCAGCGCGGCGGCGTAGGACGGGCCGGCGCGCATCCGGCCGCGCATGTAGGGGTCGAGCGACAGGTAGATCGTGCGCAGCAACACTTGGCCGTCGCCGGGTTCGGGAATGGAGGCCGTCTCGATCTGGAAGTCGGCTCCGGTCGGCTCGCCGACCGGGCGGCTGGCGAGCAGAATGCGGGTGTTGGTGTCGGCCATGCGGGGTCCTCCGGGGCAGGCGTATTGGCGAGTCAAGCGTAGTCGGCGACGCTGGACCGCGCCAGCGCGCCGCGCGGGTCCGGGCGGCAGTTTGACCGGGCCGCCGGGCGCTCAATAGCATCACCAGGCCGGGCGGGTGCGGCGGACCGTGCGTCAACCTAGGAGGTGAACGATGGCGACTGAGGTATCCGAGCGGCGGACGGCAATCCTGGGCGGCGCCCTTTTCGACGGCACCGGGTCCGCGACCGTCAAGGACGCGGCGGTGATCGTCGCCGGCGACCGCATCGTGGCCGCCGGGGCCGCCGCCGAAGTCGGCGCGGCGAGCACCGATGAGACCATCGACCTGCGACCCTGCACGCTGCTGCCCGGGCTCATCGACGCCCACGTACACCTCTGGGGGCGCAGCCCGGCCGATCGGATGCCGTGGGCGACGGGGCCCATCGAGTACCGCGCGCTGCGCACCGCCGGCGAGGCCCGCGATCTGCTCGAAGCCGGTTTCACAGCGATACGTGGGCTGGGCTCGCAGACCGGCGTCTCGCTGAAGAAGGCGATTGACGGGGGCATCATCCCGGGACCGCGGTCGCGAATGGCCGGCATGGCCGTAGCGCGCACCCGTGGGCCGTGGTTCGCCATCGATCGGTCATGGCGCTGGGTGCGCCCGGCGGACGGCATCGACGAGTGCATCAAGGCTGCCCAACTGTCGCTGCTGGAGGGCTCGACGCTGCTGAAGATCGGCGCCTCGGCCGGGCACGACAACGCTTGGGGCGAGGTGCCGACGTACTCCATCGAGGAAGTCCAGGCGATGACCGAAATTGCCCACGCCTGGGGAATCCGCGCGGCCGTGCACGCCATGGGCGACGAGGCCGTGCGGCGATCGGTGTTGGGCGGAATAGATACCGTCGAGCATGGCTACGGGATCACGCCGGAGACCCTGAACCTGATCGTCGAGCGCGGCGTCTTCCTGGTGCCGACGCTGCGCCTGCGCCACCGCGACGAAACCGAGTGGGGCAGAGCGACATTCAAGTCGCAGGTGGAGTCGCTGGAAAGGGCCTACAAGGCCGGCGCGAAGATCGCCCTGGGCACCGACTCCACCGGCGCCGAGCAGGATTCGACCCACGGGGCGGGCAACGCCATTGAATTCAAACTATTGGGCGATGTCATGGAGCCGGTCGATGCGCTGGTTGCCGGCATGCAGACCGCCGCCGAGGCGATGGGGATGGAGGAGGATATCGGCACCCTCGAAACCGGCAAGTACGCCGACGTGGTGGCGGTGCGCGATGACCCGCTGGGCGACCTGGAGACGTTGCAGCACGTCCAGTTCGTCATGCAGGGCGGGAAGGTGATCGTCCGGCCCTGATCAGCCGGGTCGGATGCCCAGTTCGCGGTCGATGGGCCGCTGGTAGGCGTCGACCTCGCCGTTCAAAACGGATTCGATCGTGACTTCCCGGTGGGCGATGTCGGATTCCAAGATCGCGAGGGCCGCCGCCAGGTCGCGCAGACCGGCCTGCCCGTCCACCTCGGCCGGCGCGCCGGACTCGATGGCCGCGAACCAGTCCAGGGCCTCCAGGGCAAAGGCGTCGTCGATGCCACCAGGGAACCAGGCCTCGAGCGACTCGGGAGCGGCGTC
>JASLPR010000015.1 GCA_030744875.1 Chloroflexota bacterium | reverse complement strand
CGCCGTCGAGAAGACTGGCGACTTCAAGGGGGCCTATCACGTGCTGATGGGGGCGCTTTCGCCGCTCAAGGGCGTCGGACCCGATGACCTCCACATCAAAGGGCTGCTCGCGCGCGTCGGCACCGACGACGTGCTCGAGGTGATACTGGCGACCAACCCGAACGTGGAAGGGGAGGCAACCGCCATCTATCTGGCGAAGTTGCTCAAGCCGCTCGGCGTGCGGGTGAGCCGGATCGCGATGGGGGTGCCGGTCGGCAGTGACCTCGAGTACGCCGACGAGATTACCATGCTCAAGGCCATGGAAGGCCGCAGGGAGGTGTGAGGCGGGCAGTAACCAAAGAAGGTAGAAGTCAGAAGTCAGAAGTCAGACGATCACCGCTCAATTCTCCGACAAGTTCTTTCAGCGCCCGGGCCGTTGCGGGCGCCCGCCGCCTGCCCTCCTCGGTCGCCAGTTCCTGTCGCAGACGGGCGAAGCCTGCCTCGTCATCCACGTCATACCAGGCGCCGAGCAAATCAACGGCGAGACCGCAGCGGCCCGCCGCGGCGACCGTGTCGGTGCAGGCCGACGGGGTGCCCCAACGGATGCCGCTGAAGAGATCGGGGACCGACGCGTTGCCGGTCGGCGCCCCGAGGCCAATCAGATAGTAGCCGCCGTCTGTGGCCGGACCGAGCACCGCTCGCTCGGGGCCCTGACCTACTAGCCGGTCGAGCGCTTCAACGATTCGCGCGGAGGGCAGCGTGGGCAGGTCCGACCCGATCATCACGACGGAGAAAAACCCGTCTCGAAACAGGTCCTCGAAGACGCCACGCTCCCGGTCGCCCAGGTCGCCGCCCCGTTGCCGTATCAACTGGTCCGGGGCGACCCCGGCCTCGTCGAATCCACCGCTTCCCCCGTCCTCGGTGTAGGCGACTCGGACCGTCACACCTTCGATTGCGCGGCACCCGGACACGCTGTCGGCAAGGAACGCGGCGTAGAGTCGGCGCCGATCCTGCTCGTCAGGCAGGACGCCGGCCAGGCGGGTCTTCGGCGGGCGAGCGCCGTGCGGCGATCGGGCCATGATGACGACGGCAGCTCCCGTTGGCCTCACCGTGAGTCGCCCATAGCACAACGGAGGTGGCACGCAGCGCCCGCGGCATTCGGTGCGCCGCTCACTTCGTGTCCTTCCTCGTGGCAACCGCCCGCACTGCCTCCGCGTCAGCCAGCGCGCGTCGCACCGACAGTCCCTGGCCGACCAGAAGCCCGCCCCCGACGGTCATCCAGACCAGCATCCGCGCCTTGCGTACGATCGCCACGATCAATCCGGCAGCGGTGCCGAATCCGAGCAGCTCGGCGAGGGCGGCGGTGCCCGCCTCATCCACACCGATTCGCATCGGCACCACCTTGAACGCCACGTTGATGAACCGGTTGGCCGATTCGAAGACGAAGGCGTCGAGCACGGTCGGCGCGACATCGCTGGTGATTGAGAGCACGACATAGATTTCCAGAATGGCCAACACATGGAACGCAAGCTCCCAGCCGGCCAGCCGGATCAACCGGCCCGATTCTCGCGGGTAGAGCACCCAGACCCGTTCTTCAGCGTGGCGCACGTGCCCGGCCCAGCGGGCGACGAAACCCGCCGCCGGCCCTCGCCGTCCCACCAGCTCGAAGAGGCCGCTCGCCACCGGCATGCGCCGCCAGATGATGGTGTGGGCGAGAGAAATGAGGACGATGAGAATGGCGACGAGCCCGATGCCGGCGAGCCACCAGCCCTCGGTGCCGCTCAACCGGAGCACCAGCGCCAGGGCGCCGGCGGCGATGACCAGCGCCGCCGACAGCGTATAGAACAGATTCTCGACCGCTAGCGCCGGCAGCGTCCGAGACACCGGTTCGCGGTCCCGGACGAAGATCGCCTTGGCCGGCTCGCTGACGAAAATACTGAGCAAGGTCAGGTTGCCGAGCGTGTCTCCTGTCACCACTGCCTGGAAGGCGCGTCCAGGAGTCAGCCGATGCACTCCGTCGAGACAGCCTCGCCAAGCCATTCCCCGTGCCGCGAAGCGCAGACCGCCAAGTGCAACGACCACCAGAAATAGCCATCCGAGGCGCCGGATGCCGTCCGCGATCTCGCCGACACCCACCCGCTGTACGAAGTACACGAACAGCGCCACGCCCAGCAGGGCGGCGGCAACACCGACCGGCGACACGCGTCGGGAACGGCTGTCGGTGGTGGGTGTGTCCGTCATGACGTAACCCGTTCAATCTTGCGGCGCTTCTACGCACCCCGGCATAATGGCCGGATGGCTTTCGTGTCGTCGCCGGTTCCAGCGGCGTTCATTCTACTTGGGGCCGGGTTGCTGGCCTGCTTCATGGGCTACCGGCTGTTGCGATGGTTGCTCGGAATCTACGGGTTTATCGGCGGTGCCTACCTGACGTCGCTGTTCGTCGGAACCTGGGGTCCCTGGGCTGCCGCAGCCGCGATCGTCGGTGGCGGGTTGGTCGGCGCCGTCGCCCTGCTCGTGGCCTATCTGGCCGGGGTGGCGATACTGGGTGCGGGGCTCGGGGCGCTGGCGGTCAGCGTGTTCTGGACACCGCAGAACGGCGCCGCCGAGACGTGGGTGGTGGTGGTCGCCTGTCTGGTCGGCGCCATTGCGGCGGTGTCGCTGCAACGCTACGTCATCATTGTCGGCACGTCGTTCGGCGGCGCCTGGACGGCACTGGTCGGCGCGCTCGCGCTCGGCGGCGACACCGAGGCGTTGGCGGCGGCTCGTGGCGACCTGTCGCAGCTCTATCCGATCGCGCCGGCCAACGGGCAGGTGCCGTTTGCGATCGGGTGGGCCGGGCTCGGGCTGCTGGCCGCCCTGATTCAGCTCCGTGCCACCAGCTCGGCGCGCAAACGGGGGACGCAGGACGCCAGTTGACCCTCCCGGGTTTGACCACCGGCGGGCGGCTCCATTAACATCGGAAATTGGCTCGATGTTGGACCCGCCTTCCACGACACGTCGAGCCGCACGGCTGCCACGTGTTCCTCAGTAGCTCAATTGGCAGAGCATCCGGCTGTTAACCGGAGGGTTGCTGGTTC
>JASLPR010000014.1 GCA_030744875.1 Chloroflexota bacterium | reverse complement strand
TCGCCGGCTTGGTCGCCCCTGACGCCGTGTCGCCCTTGTGCCCCGGGTCGGTCTCGGTCACTTCCAGGACCACCGACGGCGGAAACTGCGTTGAGATCGGGTTCTCACCGTCGGTTACCACCTCGATCTCCAGGCCGTCGGTCAGATACCGCACCATCTCGCCGAGCAAGTCCGTCGCCAGGTCCAGTTCCTCGTACGTCTCCATGTCCATGAAGTGATAGCCGCTGCCGTCTGAATACAAGAACTGCACGTCGCGCGACTCGGTCCGCACACGCTCGTAGCGCTTGGTCGCCGGGAACGTCTTTGCGATCGTCGCCCCGGAGGCGATGTCGTGGATCTTCATATCCAGGATTGCCCCGCCCCGCCCGATCTTGCGATGGTTGGCCTCCACCACATGCACCAGTTTGTCTTCCATCCGCAGGATCATCCCGCGTCGAATCTCATTCGCGTTCAGCAATTGCCCCTCCCGGGGTAGTTATTTGGGCGCCGCCGTCAGCACTTCCGCCCCGTCGGCGGTCACCAGCAGCAGGTCTTCAATTCGCACCCCACCCCAATTCGGCAGGTAGATTCCCGGCTCGATCGAGTGCACCATACCCGCCTGCAACGTATCCGTGGCGGTTTCCGCCAGTCGCGGGGCCTCGTGGACGTCGATTCCCACGCCGTGGCCGGTGCCGTGCCCGAAGTAATCACCGTAGCCGGCCTCGGCGATCACCGCCCGCGCCAGCGCGTCCACCTCGCGGCCACCCATCCCCGCCGCCACTCCGTCGATCGCCGCCTCCTCGGCCTCCAGCACGATGGAGTAGATCTCGTCGAAGCGGGCCGTGCGCCCTCCCGGGCAGAACGTCCGCGTGATGTCCGAGCAGTAGCCGTCAACGATCCCGCCGATGTCCACCACCACCGGCTCGCCGGCCCGCACCACGGTGTCATCCGGGAGGTGATGCGGCATGGCCCCGTTGGTCCCGGTGGCGACGATGGCGTCAAAGGATGTCTTCTGCGCCCCGAGGGTTCGAAACTCGTGCTCGATCTGCGTGGCCACATCCCGCTCCAGCGCCCCGGGCACCAGCACCCGCTGCACCATCGCCAACACATCGTCGGCCATGCCGATCACCCGGCGCATGATGGCCAGTTCGTGCTCGTCCTTGACCAGCCGCAGCGTCTCCACCATGCCCGGCATGGCCACCAGTTCGATCCCCTCGCCCAACCGCTCGCTCAGATCCTGGTAGGCGGCCACCGTGGTAGTCCCCGGATCGAAGCCCAGCCGTCGCACGCCGCTCTCCGTGACCGTCGCCGCCACCTGCTCCAGGATCGGCCCGCTGTGGATCACGATCTCGTAATCCGGCGCCTGCATTCCGGCCTGTTCAGTGTACCGTCCGTCGGTTATCAGCACCCGTCGCTGCGGCGTCACCAGCAGCATCCCGGCCGATCCCGCAAAACCACTCAGGTAGCGCCGGTTCGCCTCGGTCCCCACCAGCAGGCCGTCGACCCCGACCGCCGCGAACCCGGCCACAAGGCGCCCCACCCGGTCCATGATCGGCGGGCTAGCGGAGGTAGCGTTCGACATTTCGCTCATGTTCGTCCAGCGTCTCCGCAAAGGCGTGCGAGTCGTCTCCGCGCGCCACGAAAAACAGTTCTTCGGTCTCTTCCGGCTCCACCACCGCCAGGATCGAGCTTACGCCCGGATTGGCGATCGGCCCCACCGGTAAACCTTCGATGAAGTAGGTATTGTACGGGGAGTCTGTCTGCAGGTGGGCGACCGTCAACTCACTCTCCCACCACCCCCCGTCCGCCGCCGGCGCCACCGCGTATTGCACCGTCGGGTCGGCCTCCAGCCGCATCCCGCGATCCAGCCGATTCAGGAACACCGCCGCGATCCGCGCCCGCTCGTCGTCCAGCGATGCCTCACGCTCCACGATCGACGCCAGCGTCACCACCTCCAGCGGAGTCAGGCCCAGTTCTTCGGCCGCGTCGCGAATCGCCTGCGAGTACACCTCGTCAAACCGCAACAGCATCCCGGCGACGAAATCCTCGGCGGTGGTCTGCATCCCGACCCGGTAGGTGTCCGGGAACAAGAAGCCTTCCAGCGAGAGCCCGCCGCCGGGCCCGGGCAGGAAGTCGTAGTCGAAGGTCGCCAGGCCTTCCCGCACGACCTGCATGAACTCCTCCCGGCTGATCAGGCTGACCTCGGCCAGGGCGTCGGCGATCTCCTCCGCCCGCCAGCCCTCCAGCACCGTGATTACGCTGTCTTCGACCTCGCCGTGCTGCAACTCCTGGATGATCTGGTTCATCGACATGTTTTCGCGCAACAGATAGTCGCCGGCCTGCATTTGCGTCTCGAGACCCCGGCGCGAAACCGCCATCCGGAAGATCAGCGAGTTGCGGATCAGCCCGGCATCTTGAAGATCGCTGCCGATCTCGCCCACGCTCGCGCCGGACTCAACCTGGAACACCAGCGTCTTGTAGGCCACCTCGGTAGGCGGCTCGGTCAGCCGCGCCACCGCCGAGTAGGCGACATAGATGAACGCAAACAGCGAAACTATCCCGATCGCCACCACCTGCAGCGCCAGGCCGGCTACTCGCAATCGTCCTCCTCGCGCGCCCGCAAATAGTCCTCCAGCAACACCGCCGCCGCCTGGGCGTCATCCCCTTTTTGCGGGCCACCCCGGCGCCGATCGGCCTCGAATGTCGTCAGGCGCTCGTCCCAGAAGATTATCCGCTCGCGCCGCCCTTCGAGAAATGCCTGCGCGTCCGCCCGCGCCGTTTCCGCCTGCCCGCCCTCGCTGCCGTCCATGTTCAGCGGCAATCCGACCACGATCAGACCGGCCTCCTGCTCGTCCAGCAGTTCCGCCAGCCGCGCGCGGTCGCCGGCCCGGCCTGACCACGTAAACACCGCGACCGGCGTCACCAGGGTCCGCGTCGGATCGCAGCGCGCAACCCCGATCCGTTTCCCGCCCATGTCCAGCGCCACAATCGCTCCAGCGCTCACGGCGCCCCCACGAACGGCGACGAACGGTCAATCCGCACGTTCACCCGAAACGGCAGCCGCGTGGTGCGCTCCGAATGCCCCGGCCAGAACCGCAGGTCGTAGGCGGCCACCCCCTCCAAGTCCTGCAGGTAGGCATCCGCCTCGCCCAGCGGCACGTCCAGCAGCGCGTCCCGGATTTCGTTCACGTCGATTCTTCGCCGCAGCACTCCAGATCCCTCGACCGTCACCGCCACCGCCCCGCTGATCACGCCGCCGACCTCCGGCTCACTGACCACCAGCGAATCCCCCACCATCTCAAACTCCGGCTCCACTCCCGGCACATCCCCCACCAGCGTCCCCCGCACCAGTTCGTGCAGATCCGCCTCCAGGAAGACCGTGGCGAAGTAGCGCACCCGCAGGTCCAGCCCGAACTCCGCGACCTCCTGGTCGGCGGCCGCGTCGAACGAAGCCTCGACGATGGTCGGGTTCTGCGCCCCGAGGGGCCAGACCCGCAGGATTTCGCCCTCCTGCACCGTGGCCGCCAGTTCGGCCGCCGCCTGCGCGGTGAGATCGTTCAAAAGGTCGTCGCGCAGCGCCCGCCGGTCGGCCTCGGTCACGAATACCGACTCACGATCCGTTCCTCCGGCAATCGCCCCCGGTTGCTCGACGTCCAGCGAGAACATCAGCGGACCGTCCATCCGCTCGATGTTTCCGGAACCCAGATTGCCGGCCGCCCCGCTGGCTTCGGCCGCCACCGCCACGGTCAGTTCGCCGGGCTCCAGGTCTTCGCCGGCGCCGCGCGTCCCGGGCACGGTCACGTCCACGACGGTCACGTAGCGCCGGTCGTCGGGGGTGGCCACGATCGAGCCCGCCGGCAGGTAGATGGTCCCCACCGTCAGGTTGGTCAACTTCACCTGCCCGGTGGCCCGGCTCACCGCAACCGTCCGCCGGCCGGTTGCCGCCGCCCGCCGGTTGCCCGTCACCTCGGCGTCCACGATTCGCGCCGGCACCCGTCCCCGCGCCACGTCCACCAGGTTCAACGCCGGTTCCGCCACCGCCTTGATCCGCACCGCCGGCCGCGCGCTGGCCAGCCGCAGGGCCACGTCCACGCTCGGGTAGAGGAATATCAGAAACGCCCCTATCAACACCCCGATCACGGCCAGCAGCAGCACCGGGCCGAGCAGTGCGTCGCGCAGCTTCGCCAGTGGTGTGGCATAGCCCGCCGGCACCCCGTAGCCCGCCACCGAGCGCGCCGAGCGCAACGTCGCGCGCACGGGGAACTCCACCATCCTCCGAACGTGCCCGCGCCCATCCAGCGAGGGGACCGCGTGCAACCCCTCTCCGCGAGCCGCCGTGCGCACGATCCGGTCCGTCGAAACCAATGTAAAGGGTCGCGGTCGCTCCCGCAATTCCCGCGCCAGCCGTTTCAAGTCCACCACCCCGGTCATCGGCGTCCCGATCCCGCCCACCACCAGCACCACCCCGCCGGCGCCCTGTTCGCCGAGCGAACGCAGGACCCGGTCCGGGTCGTCCCGCGACCCCACCCGCAGGAGCGTCGTACCGCCGGGTCCGTCCGCCCGGTTGTCCTGGATCGCCGTGCTCACCGCAGCCTTACCTCGACCGTCTAGCCGCCTTCTAGCGTTTCCGCAATCGCCACGCGGCCCGCTTCGAGTCCTTCGTTAAGAAGGGCGGCGTCCTTGCCACCACCGTTCGCCTGGTTCGCACGGCCACCACCACCGCCGCCGGCCACCGTCGCCGCCGCCTTCACCGCGTCGCCGCAGTGCACGCCCTTCGCCACGGCAGTTTCCGAGGCCGTGGCGAAGAACAGCGGCCGCCCGCCGACATCGGCTCCGATCAGGTAGGCCCAGTCGCCGTCAAAGCCGGCCTGCAGCCGTTCGCTCAAGTCGCGCAACGAATCGGAATCTTCGGCGTCAACCGCCGCCACCAGCACTCGCACTCCCTCCACCTCGGCGGCTCCCGCCAGCAGCGCCTCCACCTGCCCGCCGGCCAGTTGCCGGCGCAGCCGCGCGATCTCGCGGCGTTGCTCGGCCCCGGTCGCCACGATCTGCTCCACCCGCCCGGTAACGTCATCGACGCCCACCTCCAGCGACGCCGCCAAGCCCTGCACCGTCTTCAACCGCGCCCGCGCCTGCCGGGCCGCCACCGCCCCGGTCACGGCTTCGATGCGCCGCAGCCCCGACCCGATGTTCTCGTCACGCAGGATCGATACCAGACCGATCTCGGCGGTGTTGCCAACGTGGGTCCCACCGCATAGCTCTCGCGACACCTCGCCAATCGACACCAACCGCACCACGTCGCCGTACTTCTCGCCGAAGAGCGCCATCGCCCCGGCCTCGATGGCCGCGCTGACCTCGGTCTCGGTCGTCTTCACCGGCAGCGCCGCCAGCACCCGTTCGTTTACCTCGTCCTCGATCCGGCGCAATTCGCCGTCCGACAGCGCCTCGCCGTGAGTGAAGTCAAAGCGCAGGTGCTCCGGCGAAACCAGCGAACCGGCCTGCCGGGCGTGGGTCCCTACCACCCCGCGCAGCGAGGCGTGCAGCAGGTGGGTGGCGGTGTGATTGCGCGCCGTGCTCATCCGTTCGGCCGGCTCGACCTCCGCCGTCACGGTGTCGCCGACTTCCAGGGCGCCCTGCTCCATCCGGCCGACGTGAAAGCGGGTCCCCTCCGGGACCGTCTGGGTGTCCTCCACCCGGAACACCGCCTCGCCCGCGCGCAGCATGCCGCGGTCACCCACCTGCCCGCCGGACTCGGCGTAGAACGGCGTCCGATCCAGCACCAGGCTCACCTCTTCGCCCGCCTGCGCCAGCGAAGCCGCCTCACCGCCGCTCACGATCACCACCACCTTCGCGCCTTCCGCCAGGGTGCCTTCGTAGCCGCCGAACTCGGTCTCGCCCAGGCCGGTTGGGAACCGCAGCGCCGTCTCGGCCGCGCCCGCCCGGCTGCGCTCGCGTTGGCTCGCCATCTCCGCTTCGAATCCTTCTTCGTCTACCTCGAATCCGCGCACGTCGGCCACATCGCGCAGCAGGTCAAACGGCACCCCGTGGGTGTCGTGAAAGCGAAAGGCCACGTCCCCGGGCACCTGCTTTGATTCGGCGTGCTCTTCGAAGACCGTCTCCAGCGAACTCAACCCGCGCGTCAGGGTGTTGCCGAAGCGCTCCTCTTCCTCTCCGACCACCGCCAGGAGGTGCCCCCGGCGCTGCTCGACCTCCGGGTAGAAACGCCCCATCACGTCGATCGCCGTCGCGGCCACATCGGCGATGAACGGGTCGGTCCGGCCGAACTGCCGCGCCCGGCCCACCACCCGGCGCAGCAACCGCCGCAGCACGTAGCCGCGCCCTTCGTTGCCCGGCAGCACACCGTCCCCGATCAGGAACACACTCGCGCGGGCGTGTTCGGCCACGATCCGCAATCCGCGCCGCGCTGTCTCGTCCTCATCGCCCAACACCCCCATCGCGTCCCGCGTCGCCGCCATGATGTCGGCGAACAGGTCCGTGTCGTAGACATTCTCCTTGTCCTGCAGGAGCGTGACCCACCGCTCCAGTCCCGCGCCGGTGTCCACTCCGACCGCCGGCAACGGCGTCAATTCGCCGTCCTGCGCCTGGTGGAACTGGTTGAATACCAGGTTCCAGAGTTCCAGGAAGCGCTCGCCGCCCAGGTTCGGGCCGACATCCTCCGCGCCGTCCGGCGGCGGCCGCAGCCGGTAGTGCAACTCGGAGCACGGCCCGCAGGGGCCGCTGTCTCCGGTGGGCCCCCAGAAATTCTCCTCGCGGTCGAAGAACTTGATCCGCTCCCGTGGCACGCCGATGTCTTCCCAGATCGCCGCCGACTCCTCGTCCCGCGGAAGGTTCCCCTCGCCGCCAAACACGGTCGGCCAGATACGATCCCCGTTCAGCCCCAGTTTCTCGGTCACCAATTCCCAGGCGAATTCGATCGACTCGCGCTTGAAGTAGTCATCGAAGGAGAAATTGCCCAGCATCTCGAAGAAGGTCAGATGGCTCGTATCGCCCACCGACTCGATATCGCTGGTGCGCATGCACTTCTGGGTGGTGGCGATGCGCGGACTCGGCGGGACCTTCTCGCCGGAGTAGTAGGGCTTGAATTGCTGCATGCCGGCACTGGTGAAGAGCACGCTGGGGTCGTCGACCGGGACCAGGGACGAACTGGGCAGGATGGCGTGTTGTTGGGATTCGAAGTAGTCGAGGAAGCGCTTGCGGATGGTGTCGCCGGTCATCATCGGTGCATCATCGCCTCAACGGTCGGTGCCACGCCCCGGGCTCGCCTTGGGAATCTGGTTGGTGCCGGCGGCCTCAACGATCGCCGTCGGTCAGCCGGTCGTCACGCCCTCGGACGGGCCCTCCACGCCGCGCGCGGCCTTCATGGCCGTCGCCACCACCACCCCAACAATCAGACCGATCAAAAACCGGAGAGCCTTTCCTGCCATAGCCTCGCAATCCTTCTGAGCCCGTGGAAGCTATCACGCAAAGAGTAGGTGGGCAAGAGTCAGCCCGATCAGCGCTCCCAGGATTCCGGTCAGCACCGACACATCCCCGACCAGCATGTAGTTGAGGCCCATCCGTTGCGCGGCCATCCCGCCGGCCAGGAAACCAGTCAGGCCAAACGGCAAATAGAAGAGGCTCGAGCGCCTTTGATGCCCCACCAGGGCGTGAAAAGCGAAACCGACCACAATCCCGACCACCACGCCAAAGTACACCGAAGGGGGAACGAGCAAAAACAAATCCAAGAGACAGCGACTCCCATCAAACCGCCTCCCGTCAGTTCGCCCCTATCTTACCGCGACTCCGCTCCGCCAGCATCCGCATTCTTTCGATATGGCCGCAAATTATGTCAACCGCCCGCGGCATCTGCTCCGGTGTGTTCGCCGCCCCGACCGTCAGCCGCAGCGATCCCGCCAGGTACTCCTCGGGCAAGTCCAGCGCCGTAATCACGTGCGAGACCTCCACCGCCCCCGAGGTGCAGGCCGACCCCGCCGAGGCCTCGACGCCGTCCAGGTCCAGGCTGATCACCAGTACGTCCGCCTGGATGTCGGTGAAGCAGAAGCTGGCGTTTGTCGCCAGACGCCGCGAACGGTGGCCGGTCACGATCACACCGCCCACGCGCGCTTCAATTCCTTCGATCAGGTGGTCCCGCAGCGCCGAACTCGTCCGCATCCGGTCTTCGCGCTCCGCCTGCGCGGTGGCCAGCGCCAGCCCCATCCCCACGGTCCCGGCCACGTTCTCGGTGCCCGAGCGCCGGTCCAGTTCCTGCCCGCCACCCAGAATCATCGGGGCCAGATCGACTCCGCGCCGCACGTAGAGCAGTCCCACCCCACGGGGACCGTAGAACTTGTGCGCCGACAGCGAGAGCAAGTCTACGCCCAGGGTATCCACGTTTATGTCAAGCTGCCCGACTGACTGCACGGCGTCGGTGTGGAAGGTTACCCCGCGCTCGCCGGCGATCGCCGCCAGCTCTCGAATGGGTTGCACGGTGCCGATCTCATTGTTGGCCAGCATGATCGTCACCAGCACCGTGTCGTCGCGCAGCGCGGCCCGCAGGTCATCGGGCGAAACCAGCCCGTCGCGGTCCACCGGCAGCTGGGTGACCTCGAAGCCCTCGGTCGTCAACGCCGCGCTGGCGTGCAACACTGCGTGGTGCTCGATCGCGCTGGTGATGATGTGGCATCCCTTCGCCGCCGCCCGCGCCACGCCGACGATGGCCAGATTGTCGGCTTCGGTACCGCCAGAGGTCATCACGATCTCTTCTATCTGGCAGCCGAGCGCGCCGGCCATCTGCTCCCGGGCGTCGGCGGACGCCTGTCGCGCGCGGCGGCCAACGGAGTGCACGCTGGACGGGTTGCCGGTGTGCTCGGTCAGGTACGGCATCATGGCGGCCAGCACTTCCGGCGCCAGGGCCGTCGTCGCGCTGTGATCCAGGTAAATCAACTCGCTCATCTTCGCCCTCCGGCGCGATCGATCGGGAGCTTCGCGGCGGTCTTCTCCATGATCCGCCCGGCCCGGACCTGACATCATACCCGCCGCCAGGACCCCGGCCAAACCTTCACCAAATAAGCCCGTAGTCGCCTAAGATAATGCTGGCTTGTCCGTCGCTAATCCCGTACCATCGGCGGGCCGCTGCTCCATGAGCGCCGGCCCCGGACACCGACCAACTCCCCAGGGAGGCCAACTCGGGGCAAGACCGCACTTACGTGCCCACCCCACCCACATGAGCGATCAAAGCCACACCCGGCGACTTTTGCCCATGAACGTCCGCACCCTTTTCACGAGCCTGCCGGCGCGCCTGCTGCTGGCGACGATCGCATTTTCCCTGCTGATTGCGCCCGCCGCCGCCGAGACGGTGGCAACGGTCAGTCCGGCAACGGCCCAGGCCGCAATGGACCGCTTTGTCGCCGACCATGGCGGCACCGCCGCCATCGGCGCCCCGCTCGCGCCCATCCAGGCCGATCCCGAGCATCTCGGCGTCTACCACCGCTACTACCAGAACTTCCAACTCGACTACTGGCCCGAGCTGGCCGGCACTGACTACGTGGTCCAGCCCGCCCTGCTCGGCATGCTGGAGACCCGCACCCGCAACTTCGCCAACATCGCCCCCTTCACCTCCGAAGAAACCGTCCGGTACTTTCCGGAGACCGGCCATTCGGTCCGTTTCGGCTTCCTAGACTTCTTCCTCGCCACCGGCGGGCTGCAACTGCTCGGCTACCCGATTTCCGAGGAGATCGACGACGCCGGGACGACCATTCAGTACTTCCAGCGCGGCGCGGTGCGCTATCGCCCCGGCACCTTCCCGGCCACCGGCGCCGAGCCACTCGGCCGAACCTTCTACGAGCGCGCCAACAGCCCCCTTCAGGCCTCCATAACCACCACTGTGCCGGAGGGCGTCACTCCCGCCGGCGGCAGCGTCGCGGTCGGCGTCACGCTCACTAACCAGGGTTCGGCCGTCTGGATCCCCGACGGGCCCGACCCCGTCCGACTGGGCTATCACTGGATCGGCGCCGCCGCCGGATTTGAAACCGTCCACGGTGAGGGCTCGTTGATTCCGGCCCGCCTCGACCCTGGCACCTCGGTGCAACTGAACCTGACGATCCCGGCCCCGGCCGCCGGCGGCCAGTACACCTTGCTCTGGGACCCGCGCATCGGCAACCGCTGGATGTCCGAGCTGGGCCAGACCAGCGGCGAGGCCGATGTAATTGTCGGCGGCGACCCGCCGATGATCCGGGTGGCCATCATGGAACTCGGCCCCGAAAACGACGACGACGAGCAGGCCACCGTATCCGCCACCGCCCCCTACCAAATCACCACCCTCAACGGCGCAGTCATCGCCGACCTGGCGGCCGGTGTGCGCGTGTTCCTTGATTACGAAGGCACGCAAATCCGGCTAACTCTCCCCGGCCAGCAACCCCGGATCATCGCCGAGCCGATCGCGCTGCGCACCCAGCCAGGCTTTCTCTTTATCGTCGATGAAATCCAGCCCGGGAACCTGTACCGCAACGAGCTTGAGTTCCGCTACTCCGACGTGCTGGAGAGCGCCTGGCTCATCAACATCCTGCCCATCAACGACTACATCGCCGGGATCATTGAGCAGGGCGAGGAGGCCCCCTGGGAGTCGCTGAAGGCGTCGGTCATCGTGTTCCGCAGCTACGCCCTGGCGGTCCAGGCGCGGTTGCTCATCAAGAACTACGAGCCCTTCGACATCGCCTCGTCCACCACCCACACCCCCTCCTACTTCACCCGGCACATGTTCTACCGCGGCTTCGTCCGCGAACTCGACGGCCCGCGCCTGCGCCGGGCCATCGACGAGACCCGCGGGCAGGTTATTACGTACAACGGCGCGATCATCGAGGTCCCGTTCTTTACCCAGGCCGGCGGCTACACGATCAGCCACGCCGACGCCGGTTGGGGCGCTCTGCGGCCGTGGGCGCTCGGCGTGCTCGACCCGGTCAGCAAAAACGATTGGTTCATCGGCCACGGTGTCGGCATGCCCCTGCAGAGCTCCAACAAGATGGCCAATCTCGGCTACGGCGCCGAGCAGATCATCCGCTTCTACTACAGCGGCGTGGCGATCGGCTACGGCTACTAGGCAAAGCGGTCGCGGGCGCCCGATTCGCTGCTATACTCCGCTTCCTCCCGAATCAACGGGCACTCCCCCCCACCCTTCGAAAGCCACCCATTCGTGAATTCACCAAATAGCCTCGTCGGTCGCGACTTTCTGGAGATATCCGATTTCTCCGGCGACGAGTTGCGCCAGCTTCTGGACAATGCCGCCGCGCTGAAGCTCGCGGTCCGCGAAGGTATCCCCCACCCGCTTCTGGCCGGCCGCACAATGGCCATGATTTTCGAGAAGCCCTCCTTGCGGACCCGCGCCACGTTCGAGACCGGCATGGCCCAGCTCGGCGGCCACGCCGTCGACCTCGCCCACGAGCACCTGCAGATGGGCGTCCGCGAGTCCATCGCCGATGTCGGCCGCAATCTGGTCCGCTGGGTGGATGTGATCATGGCCCGCGTCTACACCCACGACACGCTTACCGAGCTCGCCGCCGCCGAGGTGCCGGTCATCAACGGCCTCAGCGATCTCAGCCATCCCTGCCAGGTCCTCGCCGACCTGCTCACCATCCGCGAGCACAAGGAACGCCTTGAAGGGCTGAAGTTGGTTTATGTCGGCGACGGCTTCAATGTCGCCAGGTCGCTGCTCGCGGCCGCCCCGCGGCTCGGGCTGTCCATCACGCTGGCCTGCCCTGAGGGCTACGACCCAGGCCCGGACGCCATCGCCACGGCGCGCGCCCTGGCCGACGACCCGACCACCGTCGAAATCGTCCGCGACCCCCGCGAAGCGGTGGCCGGCGCCGACGCCGTTTACACGGATTCCTGGATCAGCATGGGGCTCGAAGACGAGACCGAAGCCCGCCTCCGGGCTTTTGACGGCTACCAGGTGGACGCTGCGCTCATGGCCCTGGCCGGGCCCGACGCCATATTTATGCACTGCCTCCCCGCCCATCGCGGCCAGGAGGTGACCGACGAGGTAATGGACGGGCCGCAGTCGGTCGTCTTCGACCAGGCCGAAAACCGCCTCCACACGCAGAAAGCGCTGCTGGTTCAACTGATCCGCGGGCCGGTTGCTTTCAAAGAACTGAACTAGACGCTACGCTGGGTTCAGACCCTTCGTTTGTCGGGTTTGTCGCGCTCGAGAGCATTGGTGCTGGATCAGCTCGCATATCTAAACAGCCAGTTTGGTCCCGCCGCCGTCCCCCAAATCCTCTTCATCGCCATCCTGCTCTATCTCGTCTTGGGGCTTATCCAAGGCACCCAGGCCGACATTTTGCTGCGCGGCGTGCTGTTCCTCTTCATCGTTCTCAACCTGGTCGGACGAGTCTTCCAGCTGACCCTCATCATCTGGGTGCTGGAGAACGCCCTCCCCGGCATCATCCTGGTGATCGCCATTATCTTCGCCCCCGAACTGCGGCGGCTGCTCGAACGACTGGGCCGCACCGGCGGCTACATTGCCCACCCGTTCGGCCAGGCCGATACCCCCACCGTCGAGCGCCTGGTGGATGATGTCACGCGGGCCGCCGGGGACCTGTCGCGCCGCTCCTGGGGCGCCCTGATGGTGCTCGAACGCAAGTCCGGGCTGGAAGAGATCGTCGAAACCGGCACCCGCCTGAACGCCACCATTTCCCCGGCTCTTCTCCTGACCATCTTCTATCCCAATTCCGAGCTGCACGACCTAGCGGTCATCATTCGCAGCAACTCCGTGCTTGCGGCGGGCTGCGTCCTGCCGATGAGCGAGGCCACCGACCGCGATCAACACCTGGGCTCGCGCCACCGCGCCGGGCTGGGCATCAGCGAGCAATCCGACGCGATCACGGTGATCGTCTCCGAAGAGACCGGCGGCATCTCGATGGCCGTCGATGGCAAGCTGGCGCGCCACCTCACCGAAGACCAGTTGCGCCGCCGGCTGCGCGCGCTGTTCCGCACCCGCGCGACGGGCCGTCGCACCTTCCGCGAGGGCCTTCCGGCCTGGCTTCGCCGGAACTAGCGTGGCCCGCGACATACCTCTACAACTCCGCCTGCGCCGCCTCCGCCGGGTCCTGCTGGCGCTGGTCAATCCACGGTTCGGCCTCGCCATCCTGATGTCCGGCATCTTCTGGATCGGGGTCACCCTCGACCGGAACCCCACCACCATGGTCACCATCCCGGGTAACATCGCCGTCGATCCGGTGGGGGTGGCCGATGGCCTGGTCCTGGTGAGCGATGTCCAGCCGATCCAGGTCTCGGTCCGCGGCCCCAGCGAAAGCCTCAACGTCCTCACCACCCGCGACTTCGTAGCCCGGGTTGACCTCACCGGTTTCGACGACGGTCTCCACCTACTGCCCGTCTCGGTCGAAACCGCCGACCCAAGGGTCGAGATCCAGAAAGTCACTCCCGAGGAGATCTCCATCCAGCTCGATTCCCGAATCGTCCTGGCCGTGCCCGTCCGGCTGATCCTGCGGGGCGAGCCGGCCGAGGGCTTCCGCACCGACGATGTCATCTACGAACCCCAGGCCGTCGAGATCCTCGGCGCCGAGACCGCCGTCCGCCAGGTGTCCGCGCTGCAGGCCGATGTCGAGCTCACCGGCGTCAACGCCACGGTCTCCCGCCAGGTTTCCGGTATCCCGGTCAACGATTCCGGCGAGGAAGTGCAGGGCGTCCAGGCCGCCACCCGGCTCATCGATGTCGTGGTCCCGGTCAACCCGGTCACCGTCCGCAAGACTGTTCCCGTCCGCGCCCAGGTCGTCGGCGTCCCCTCCGCGGGCAACCTGGCCAATCGCTACGACATAACCCCGAGCAGCATCGAGATCGAGGGCTCCCCCGGCGCGGTCGAAAGCGTCGACCAGATCCTGATCGAGCCGGTCGACATCGGCGGCGCCACCGAAGATGTCAGCGCCGATGTCAATCTCATTGTGCCGGAAGGCATAACCCTGATTCGCGGCAGCCTCGAGGTCAGCGTCAACATCAACCTCACGGCCATCGACGGCACCGCCTCCTTCGTCGTCGGCGTGATGATCGCTGATGTCGCCGACGGCCTCATCCCGTCGGTCTCGACGGCTTCCATGCAGGTGGTTCTGGTCGGCTCCGCCGAGCGACTCGCCGCCCTAGAAATCGGCGATATTCGCGCCGAAGTCAGCATGGCCGGCCGGACCGTCGGCACCCACGAAGTCCGCCCGGTGATCCTGTCTCCCGTCGACACCGAGCTGCAGTCCGTCGCACCGGAGACGGTCGTCGTCACACTCGAAGCCGAGATCATCCCCGAAGACACTCCGACGCCCACTCCGACCCCGAGGCCCACGGCCACCCCAGTTCCCACCGCCGCCCCGGTGATTTCCGACGATGAAGCGGCGCCCCCCGGGGTCACGTTCCCGCCGACTCCCGCGCCGGGGGTTACGCCCAGCGCCACGGCCACGCCCGTCCTGCTCCCGACAAGGACCCCGACCCCGGAGCCAACCCCGACGCTGACGCCAGCGACCGAACCAACCGCCAGCCCGACTCCGACGCCCACCCCCACCGGCTCCCCGCCCTAGCCACCCCGACCCCGGCGTCTCCCGCGTCGTTCCCGCGCCCGTTCATAGATTTCGGTTAGGCGCTCCGCGGCGGCCCCCGGCGACAGGTCACCGGCCAGCCGCTCGGCGCGGAATCGGCGCGCCTGGTCGCCAAACGGCGGACCCAGCAATTCCACCCCGGCCGCCGCCAGCGCGTCGATGTCGCCCGGCGCCACCAGGCGGCCGTTGCGACCGTCCTCCACGTAGGTCCGCGCCTCGCCAACATCGTGGGCCGCCACCGGTGTCCCGGCCACTAGCAGATCCACCAGTCGCGCCGGGCACTTCGACCGCGCCGCCACGGTGTCCAGCGCCGGCATCAAGGCCACGTCCGCCGCCGCCAGTGTCGATCCGATTTCTTCCGGCTGCAGCCAGCCCAGCCAGGTCACGCGATCGTCTACCCCGGCCCTCGCCAGCAGCGACCGCAGCCGGTCCTGCTGCCCGTACTTGCCCGATCCGCCGATCACCACCTGCGCCCGTGGCGCCCGTTCCAGGAATCCGCCGACCAGCCGGGCGTAACCCTCCACCGGAATGTCGAAGAAGCGCGAGTACACCAACCCCACCGGGACCGCCTCGTCGAGGCCCATCAACGCCCGGCCCTCCGCCCGCCGCGTCTTCTCTCCCCAACCGGCATGACGCGCCGGATCGTGGAAATTCGCCACTCGCGCCACCGGCCGCTGCGGGGCGACCCGCCGCAGCCGCTCTTCCAGTTCCCGACTCGCCGAGGTAGCCGCGTCGTTGCGCCCCAGCAGCCAGCGTTCCTGCAGATCGAAGGCAGTTTTCAGCGCCCAGGGGTACGACTCGAGCCGCGACCAGCCGGCCCGGCCCTCCCAGTCGTCGCAGTCCAGCACCAACGCCGCCGCTGAGCGGCTCCATACCAGTTGCTGTACCAGGCCCGAGACGGCCTTCGGCTTGAAGACGTGCACGACATCCGGAGCGATTTCCTGAATCCGCCGATAACCCCTCACCGCCAGCGGCGCCGGCCCGATTCCCGCGCCCCACCGCCCGACCGGCAGCCATTCCACCGTCAGCCCGTCTTCAACCCGCGGCGCCCGGGCCTCTTCCGGGTTGTCATAGGGTGGTACCAGCACCAGGCACTCGTGCCCGGCCAGAGCCAGCGCCCGCGCCATCGGCAGTACCCGCGCCACTGTGGTCCCCTTGGGCCGTAGGGCGAACGGCGCGAACAGCGCGATCCTCAAGCGTCGGTCCTCGTTCCTCGCCGGCCGGTGATCGCCGGCCACGCCAGCAGCAACGCCACCACCACCAGCGCCGCTACCGAAATCAGCCCGCCGGCCACGAGTTCCTCGGGTTCGTAGCGGAACGTCACCGTGTGCTCGCCGCCGGGCAGCAGCACCGCCCGATGCAGCACGTTGGCCCGCAACAAATCCGCTTCCACGCCGTCGATCTCCACCCGCCAGCCCGGGTAGATCGCGTCCTTCAGCAAGAGCAGCGCCGGCTCGTCGGAAGCTACTCTCAGGCGCACCTTCTCCGGCGCGTACCCGGTGATCTCCACCGCACCGTCCGTCGTTCCGAGCCGCCACCAGCCTTGAGGTCCGGCCGCCGAAGCCGCCTCCAGTTGCGCCCGCAATTCGTCGTCCACCACTCCCGGCCGCCCCTTCGGCGGCAGCAGGCGCAGTCCGCGCAGCCAGTCGGCCACCCCACCCAGGACCGGTGGCGCATCCCGTTCCAGCCCATCACCGACCTCGAGCACGGCACCCCGACCCCGGCCCTCCGCCACCATCGCCACCGCTGCCTCGGGGCCGGCCGCCAGCGCGAACTCCGCCACCAGCGCCGCCCGTGGGGCCGGATCGCGCCGCCGATAGACCTTCACATCGGTCCAGGACAGCAACTCCAGCCCGGCCCCCGGTCCGAGCCACAGCGGGTATTGCCGGCCCGCCGCGTCCACCAGGGTGATTCCCTCAAGGTCCAGCGTGGCGCCCGCCGGGACGTCGATTCGCACCCTGTCCATCGCCGTCGCCGCGACCTCCGCCGAGATTCGCACCGCTCCCTGGACCGGCAACACCACGGCGGCCCCCTCGACGCCCCCGGCCAGCAACCGCAACGTCACCTCTCCAGAACCAGCGGCCTCACCAAGCACCACCACCCGCTCCACAGTCACCGCCTCTGCCCGATCCACCACCACCGTCTCCGGCCCGACCACCCGCACCGCGAGCTCCTTATCCACGAACACGCCACCGACCTCAACGTCTTCCTTGCGATCCGCCAGCACATAGCCAACTCCCATCAGGTCCAGCACCCAGCCGTTTGGGATTTCGCTGAACTGATTCCGCAACAGCCCGTCTGGCTGGGTCTCCGATCCCGGCAGCAACGCGCTTTTGAAACGCACGTAATCGCGCAGCGGCAGCACGCCGCCGTCATAGCCATCCGGGCTCGGCCGGTCGTAGGCGTTGGCCAGGTTCGGGCTCAGCGTGTCGCGATACTTGATCGCCACGAGGAACTGGCGAAACGAATCCTCACCGACAGCCTCGTAGTGGTCGCGAGCGTAGAGCGCCCGGTCGGCGTCGTTTACTTCGTAGGACGGGTCGGCCAACCCCAGCGTCCGCGGCCCGCCGGGCGCGTCCGGCAGCAGACCCAGCACCGGCCCTCCGGTGGCGAAGGCCGCCGCCGGCACCGGCCGGGCAAGCTCCAGTGGCCGCAGCGCGAAGAACAGTTCCAGCGCCAGCGCCAGCGGCAGCAGCCAGACCCACCATCCCTTGCACCAGGCCGTCGCCAGAACCAGGGCCAAGCTCGCGAGCCCGACCAGAATCCAGGCCACAATCGTCCGTCCAGCCACGTCGCCGGCCACCACCGATGTGGCCCCCACCGCCACCACCACAACCAGCCCGGCGCCCAGCCCGGCCAGCATCCGGCGTCTACCCAAACTACGCGATCGCTCGGCCAGCCCCTGAACGCCAAGACCCGCCAGCAGCGCCAGCGCCACGTTCATCACCAGCAGCCAGCGCGCCGGCACCCGGAACAAATCGAATCCCGGCACCCAGCGATGCGCCACCCGGAAGAACGGTAGTTCCGGCCCGACCGCCAGCAGCAGCGTCGTCGCGATCACCAGCACCAGCGCCGCCACCAGGCGACGCCGTCCCAGCGCCACCCCCAACCCGGCCAGCCAGAGTCCCGTGAAGCCCACGAACGCCAGGTACTCTTCGCTGCGCGGCGCGTCGGTGAACCCGGGCAGCAGCGCTGTGCCGAGGTCGCCCGGCCGCAGCGAGAAGGACCCGGCCTCATAGAGTTCCAGCCCGCCCGCCCGGATCGATTCCGTCGATAGGAACAGGGACGGCAGCAGCTGCACCGCCCCCAGGGCCAGGCCCAGCGCTAGTCCGAACCCCAACCGCCCCGCTCCCCGCCCGGCCGGTCGCCAGTCGCCCGCCGTGCGCCACCTGATCCACAGCCGGAACAGCCCGTAGGCCGCCCCAGTCGCCAGCGCGATGTAGGCCTGCTGCGGGTGCCCGGCCGTCACCAATAACGCCACCACCACCGCCAGCGCCGGCACCACCAACCCCGTGCGCGCCAGCGCCGCGCCGCGCCGCCCCACCGCCCGGTCGGTCATCCACAGCAAATAAGGGATCCAGGCGATGGTCGCGATCTGGTTCGGGTGGCCCGACTGCGCGCTCACCGCCCCGCCCAACCCGAACGCCAGCGCCGCCACCACCGCCGCCACCGGCCGCAGACCCAGTACCCGGCGGGTGAAGAACGCCATTCCGACGGCCCCGAGCCAGACGTGCAGCACCACCGTTGTGGCCAATCCCGCCGCCGGCGCCAGCGGCAGCAGCAGCAGGTTGAAGGCGTAGAAGACGGCCGTCTGCGGATTCGCCACGAACGGCGCGCCGGTGAATACATTCGGCGTCCACAGCGGGACGCGGCCGTCCAGCAGCGCCTCACGGGCGTAGCCGCGCATCGGGAAGAAGTAGGTCTGCATGTCGTAGCCGGCCGGCGTCAGCCCCTCGAAGACCTGCCGGTAGTAGGCGATCAGCACGGCCACCGTCACCGCGGCCAGCGCCAGCCCCGGCCAGCGCCGCAGAGCCTCGAACATCCCCCTCACCGTGGCGACCGGCGGCCGCCCGGCGGCCCGGGCACCCACAACATATGGTGGCTCATCCGCTCAACCTCGCGCCGGGCACGCAAATTGGGCATACTGTCCCCAAAGGTGCCGCCGGGGTAAAACGTGGCGGCGCAATCCAGCGGGGGAGAGATCGTTGAAGGTCATTTGCGTTCAGGAGAATCTCAGCAAAGCGCTATCGGTCGTCAACCGCGCCGTAGCGACCCGCAGCAGCTTACCAGTGCTCGCCAACATCCTGGTCGCCACCGAGAACTCCATGCTGAAGCTTTCCGCCACCAACATGGAGATATCCACCACCGTCCTGATCGGCTGCAAGGTCGAATCCGAGGGCGCGGTCACCATCCCGGCCCGGCAGATGACCGAGCTCGTCAGTCAGCTCGGCGCCGAGCCGGTCGAGCTAAGTCTTGACGAGGACACTCTCGAACTCGCCATCGCCGGTGGCAGCTACCGCTCGACCCTCAAGGGCATAACCGCTGAGGACTTCCCCTCGGTCCCGGCCGCCGACGCCGGCACTTCACTCAAGATCGCTCCGGGCTTCTTGAAGGAAATGATCGACCTCACGGTAGTCGCCGCGGCCACCGACGACAGCCGCCCGGTCCTGGCCGGGGTCTGCCTGACCATCAAGCCCGACGAAATCGTCTTCGCCGCCGCCGACGGCTATCGCCTGGCAGTCAAGCACCTAGAAGCCGACACCGGCGTCGACAGCGACGTGCAGGTAATCATCCCGCGCAGCAGCATGCTGGAGATCTCGCGCATCCTGGCCGACCTCGAGGAAGAGGTCGAGCTCATCATCAGCGCCCAGAACACCCACGTCATCTTCCGGGTCGGCAACACCGAGGTCGTGTCCCTGCTGGTCGAGGGCCAGTTCCCGAACCACGAACAGCTCGTCCCGTCCGACCACCAGACCCGCATCGTGGTCAGCACCGAAGAAATGGTCAAAGCCTCGCGCATCGCGGCCATCTTTGCCCGCGGTGGCTCCAACGTCATCCGGGTGCAGACCGGTGGCGAAGAGGCCGGCCCCAACCAGATCGTGGTTTCCTCGCGTTCGGCCGATCTCGGCGAGAACACCGGCCAGGTCGAAGCCATGGTCGAGGGCGACGATACCTTCATCGCCTTCAACGCCCGTTTCCTCGGCGATTGCCTGAGCATCGTCAACGCCGAAGAGATTGAGATCCTCCTCTCCGGCGCCACCAGCCCGGGCCTCCTGCGGCCACGCGACGACCTGACCTACTCCCACGTCATCATGCCCATGCACATGGTTCGCTAGCCCGCGCCAGGACCGTCAAACGAGGCTCCGCGCGCCGAATCGCGCAGAATCCGGCCCACCCGTGCCAGAATGCAGAGGCAATGTCGCCGCTGGGGACATTCCCCGGGAGCCGGTCGCCAATGCGACGGCGAACGGCCCTGGCAACAAATCACGGGTAGGCCCTCCCTTCATGTGGCTCAACCCCGGACGCCCCGGGCGCACCCAAAACGAACTGGCGCGGATACCCCTTTTTGAGGTTTGGCCGAAAATCGCCTCGCCGAGCTCAGCAGGATGATGGGCTCCGAGACCCACAAACGCGACGACACCGTCTTCAATCAGGGCGATTACGGCGACGCCCTGTACGTGATCCAGGACGGCAGCGTCCGCATCTCGCAGGTGTCCGAAGACGGCCACGAGTTGATCCTGATCGTGCTGTGCACCGGCGACTTCTTCGGCGAGATGTCGCTGCTCGACGGCGAGCCCCGCTCCGCCGCGGCCATCGCCGCCGAGGACGCCGCCCTCCTCAGCCTGCGGCGCTCGGACTTCATGCGTTTCCTGGGCCAGAATCCCACCGCCGCCGTCGAAATGCGGCGGGTTCTCTCGCTGCGCCTACGCCGCATGGACGGCGTTCTCGAAGAGGCCGTTTTCCACTCGGCCACGGTCCGCATCGCCCGCCGCCTCATCGAACTGCTCTCGATCTACGGCCAGGATGTCGAAGACGGTCATCTGCTCGACGCCCGCCTCACCCAGTCCGAGCTCGCCGAGATGGTCGGCACCAGCCGGGTCACCGTCAACAAGGAACTGGCCGACATGGAGTCGCGGGCATCATCAAAAGGGTGCGCCGCCAGATCGTGATCACCGACCTCGACCGGCTTAAAGACCTCGGCGAGTAGCCCCGCCGGGCAACCCGCCGCCCGTCGCTAGCGCGCCATATCCCGTCTCCCGAACAGCCACACCGTCGCACCCAGCCCGATCGCCGCCAGCCACAGGTGGACCAACACCCCAAGCCCGTCGGGACCGCCTGATCTCACAATCTCCGCCGGATCGAAATAGTGAAACACGCTCAATTTGCCCATCCAGCCCAGGTCCATCACGTACTCGGCCACCAGCAGCCCCACCATGATCATCTGCGACCGGCGCGACGACAGTGTGGCCACCGACAGCAACAGCCCGACCCCGGCCACCGCCAGGCCCATCAATACCATCTGGGCGCACGCGGACAACAACCCCACCACGCTGGCCTCCACATCCGAGGTGGCCATCCCCAGCAATATGCCCAGGAAGCAGGCCAGCCCGATGGTCAGCAGCACCGCCAGCACCCTGGCGAACCGCGCCAGCAGGAACCGCTGCTGGCGCACCCGCTAGGACAAGACCACATCAATGGTGCCGTTCTCGACTTCTCCCACCACCAGCCCCGCGCCGGCGATCAAACCCCAGACCGCGATCGCCCAGGCGAACTAGGTGCAGAACTCCACCGCCATGTAGTCGGCGAAGGGGAAGACCCCCTCCTCCAGCGAATCCGCCGACATTCCGATCGCCGCCAGCATCTCCTCCGGCATCGCGTCGATATAGGACTGCATGTCGAAGCCGCTGGCGATCGTCTCGTACAACGTCACCATCATCCACGCCAGCACCGCGCCGACCAGCCCGAATCACAACATCACCGAACGTCGCGACCGCAGCGTCGCTCGCACTAGACTGATTCCCGCCGTCATGCCGGCTCCTCCCCGTTGTCCGCCGAATACAGTTCCAGGAACGTCTCTTCTAGGTTTGGCCGCTCGTACTCCAGGTCCACCACCTCGAATCGGGCAATCCGTTTCAGCAGCGCATCCAGGCCGCCGCCGACGTTCAGCGTCACCGCGTTCCCCACCGTCTCCACCACCGTCGCTCCCTCGACCGCGATCTCCGCGGCCGCCACCGGCCCGGCGAACGTCACCGTCATCCGCCGCACCATCTTCTCGCGCAGCGTCGAAATCTCATCCACCGTCACGATGCGCCCCTCGCGGATCACCGCCACCCGGTCGCACAGGCGATCCACCTCGCTCAAGACGTGCGAGGAAAAGAAGACCGTCCGCCCCTTGGCGCTGAACTCCCGCAGGATCGCGTAGAACTACTGCTAGACCAGGGGATCCAGCCCCGAGGTCGGCTCATCCAGGATCAGCAGTTCCGGTTCGTGTTGCAGCGCCGCCACCACCGCCAGCTTCTGTTTCATCCCTCGCGAATAGCAGGCGATCCGCCGCGACGCCTCCAGGTCCAGTCGCTCCAGTAGTTCCCCGCGCATTCCAGCTTCCCGATTGCCGATCTGCGCCACCAGGTCCAGGAGGGCAATCCCGGAAAGCTCCTCGTAGAAGCTGGCCTCGCCGGGCAGGTAGCCCACCACCCGCCGCACCCCGACCGATTCCGCCTGCGCGTCCCGGCCGAGCACCTCGGCCGAGCCCGCTGTGGGTCGGATCAAATCCAGCAGCACCCGGATTGTCGTCGATTTACCAGCGCCGTTCGGCCCCAGGAAGCCGAAAATCTCTCCCGGGAGGACCTCCAGGTCCACGTCCTCGATCCCGCGGGTCTTGCCGTAGTCCTTGGTAAGGCCCTCGGTTCGAATGGCTGCCTCCGCGGTCATTGATGTCTCCTTGTTCATGCCGACGCCAGCCCGGCCTGCATCCGCCGGCCCGAGCCGAAAATGAGCGGCAATAGTGCCAGGCAGATCGCCAGTGCGATCCCCAGCAAGGGCAGCACCGATGCCAGGTCGGCGCCCTTGACGGCCACCTCGTAAAGCGGCTTCATGAAGTAGTGCGTCGGGAAGATGTAGGCGATCCACTGCGGCAGATCCGTCCAGATAAAGAATGCCACCGGCGCCAGCAGCACGAAACCCAGCCCCTTGATCGCCGCCGCCAGTGTGTTGGTGTCGCGCGCCCAGCTGCCCATGATCAGCCCGGTCTCGGCGCCCATCAGCGCCCCGACCGCCATTATCAGCACCAGACCCGCCGGGTTGGCCCCCAGGGCGTCGTTCAGCGCAAGCGTCAGTTTCCCCATCACCAGGGCCAGCCCGACCCCCAGCAGCCCCTTGCTGACCAGCACCTCCGGCATCTGTACCGGCGTCACCAGGAGGGCGTCCAGGGTCTTCTTCTCGCGCTCCTCCACCAGGCCCGAAGCCGGCAGGAAGACCCCGGCGATCATCACCACCATCATCACCAGGTACGGCAACAGTCGCGATGCCACCGGGATCGCGTTCGCGTCCCCGATCGTCACCAGTTCCACCTCCACCGGCGCTGGCGACCCGGCCAGGTCGCGGATCAGATCGATCGTGGTCACCGCCAGGATCAGCCGGTTGGACGCTAGGCTCTCGCCGCCCACGAATAGC
>JASLPR010000013.1 GCA_030744875.1 Chloroflexota bacterium | reverse complement strand
CGACCGGCAACTGACCCTGAGCGATGGCCATGCCGCGAAGACGAATGGTCGGTTGAAGGCGAGCGGACCGAAGGTGATCTCCGAGTTGCGCCGTGAGGCCGACGAATGAGCGTAACCGCCGCCCCGGCGTCGACGACGAAGGAATACCGCGGCAAGTCCCGCCGGCCGGGGGGGCGCTTCGGCTACCGCCGGACGGCGCTGCTGTGGGCGGCGACCGCGGCCGCCCCGGGCTGCCTTATTGGCATAACCGGCCTGCTGCTGTTTGCGAACCCGGCGGACGTGAGCAACGTGGTCGCCTTCTACGGCCTCTGCGCGTTCGCGGCGTTTTTCACGATCTGGGCGACGGGCTACTGGATACGCATGCTGTTGGTGCCGGACCGCGAGCACCCGGAGGACCCCTGGCATTGCACCCGGCAGGCGCTGCTGGGCACCGGGATGGTGATGGCCGGGTTCTTCCTGCTGCGTACCGGGCTCTTCGGCATACCAACGATCCTGCTGGTGGCGGCGACCGTGGTTGGGCTGGAGTTCTTGTTTACCTGGCTGGGAATGAAGGAATAAATGGACCGAGAGTCACGTTTTGCCGGCGACCACGATCCATATCGTGACCTGGCGCATTTCTACGACCCGGAGCACGATCGGATCACCGATGACGTGGAGCTATATCGAGACCTGGCGACGCTGGCCGGAGATGATATGCTGGATGTCGGCTGCGGGACCGGTCGGGTGGCGCTGGGCCTGGCCGAGGCCGGCCTGAAGATCACCGGGATCGACGCTTCGGACACGATGCTGTCGATCGCCAATGGTAAGCTGCGGCAGGTGGCGGTGACAGCGAAGTTGCAGCGTCGCGACCTGCGTGAACTGGACTACCGCAACGAGTTCGACCTGGCGATCGTGGGCCTGGATGTCTTCGGCCACCTGCTGACGATTCCGGACCAACGAACCGCCCTAGCCGGGCTGCACCGGGCGCTGCGCGATGGCGGCCTAGTGGCGATCGATGTGGTGAACGCGACCCCGGAGGTGCTGGCGGCCCGCGACGGAGCGCTGGCGGTGCAGGCGGAGTTCACTCTGGGCACGGGCCAGGCGGTGAAGCATTTCGTGTCGTGGCGGGTGGACTATGACCTGCAACAAATCGCGGTGGACCACCTGTACGACTCGGTGAACCGGGAGGGGGCGGTGTGCCGGCGGCAGGGGAGCTTCGAGCTACACTACTACACCCGCTTTGAACTGGAACTGCTGCTGATCGATGCCGGCTTCGAGGTGCGCAATGTCTACGGCGACTACCTGCGGGCGGAATACACGGCGACGAGCGAGCGGCTGTTGATGGTGGCGGAGAAGCCGGGGCGATAGCGGGGACGGGGTTGGCGAGCGGAGCTGGGACCGGGTTGGCGATCAGGTGTTCCAGCGGCCGAAACTGAACACCGGGCCGGCGGTGTCGCCGGGATACGCGGCGTCGGCGGAGATGAAGCGCAGCAACTGACCGCCGGCGTGAAAACCGGCGTCGAGCAGGAAGCGATAGGTCTCCAGGTAGGCGGTGCCGGCGTCGAGGTCGATGAACTGGCGGCCGCCGGCGGCGGCAAGCCCGGCGGCGGCGCCGACCAGGGCCAGGAAGTCACCGGCGTCGGTGGTCGCCGGATTGAGCAGTGCGGCGCGGAGATCGGCGTGTGGGCCTTGGAGGTCGTAGTCGGGACGGGTGTCGACGATGGCGAAGCCGGCGATGGCGTCGTCGCGGACCAGCCAGAGGATATCGGCGCTAGGCGTGGCCTCGGCGTGAGTGATTTCGATTTCCAGGGAAAGCCCGGCGAAGTGGCGGTTGGCGATGGCGGTGGCGGCGAGCCGGGCGGTGCGCAGGCCAGCGGGTAGGGCGTCGGTGGCGACGATGCGGCAGCCCCGGGGCGCGGGCCAGTCGATCGCGACCGGCGCGTGGAGCTGGGTGCTGAGCCCGACCGGCTTGAAGCCGAGGCGGACGTACATGGCGGTGTAGGTGGCGGCGGCTGGCCAGGTTTCGAGCCCGATGGCCCAGCAACCGGCGGCGCGCGGCGCGTCGATGGAGGCCGTGGCCAGCGCGCGACCGTGCCCCCGGCTCTGCTCCTCGGGAAGGATGGCGAGCGAGGATAACCAACCGAGCGATCCCTAGGAGCGGCCGAAGATGGCCCCGTTGAGCCGGCTGGCGGCTTCGCCGACGAAACAGAAATCGGGGCCGAGTCGCAGGAGGGTGACCAGCATCGCCGGGGTGCGCGGCTGGTAGGCGGCTAGGGCGTCGCGTCCGTGCAGGCGCAGCAGGATGTCGGAATACGCCTGGCCGACGAGATTGGCGACCTCGGGCAGGTCGTCGGATTGGAGTGGGCGGATTTGCATTGCCGGGGGGACATCGAATTTCGCGATAGATTGGCAGGAGGATATTATCCCGTCACCACTGAAGATAGTCGACGCGGGCGAACTTCGCGCGCAGGCTCCGGGAGGACAAATTGAGCGCTACGATGAGGCCGGAACTGGCATCAGCAATGGCCCGACTGGGTACCGAGTCGGCGTTTGTCGTGCTGGCGAAGGCGCGGCAGCTGGAGGCGCAGGGCAAGACGATCGTTCACTTGGAAATCGGCGAGCCGGACTTTGACACTCCGGAAAACATCGTCGAGGCCGGGGTGAAGGCGCTGCGCGATGGCTTCACTCACTACGGCCCGTCGGCCGGGCTGCCGGATCTGCGCGAGGCGATCGCCGCGAATTCGGACATGTGGCGTGGCACGAAAACCGACCCGGCCGAGGTGGTGGTGATGCCCGGCGCGAAGCCGGTGATGTTCTTCACCATCCTGGCGCTGTGCGAGGCCGGCGATGAGGTGCTGTACCCGGACCCCGGCTTCCCGATCTACGAGTCGATGATTTCGTACAGCGGGGCGAAGCCGGTGCCGGTGCCGATCCTGCCGGAGAACAACTTCCGCATCGACCTGGACCGCCTGCGGGCCAGCATCACCGACCGCACGAAGCTGCTGATCTTGAACTCGCCCTCAAACCCGACCGGTGGCTTCAATACCCGCGAGGACGCCGAGGCGATCGCGGAAATGGTGATGGGCAAGGGCATCTTCGTCATGACCGACGAGGTGTACAAGGACATCATCTATGGCCAGGACCACTTCAGCATCACATCGGTGCCGGGGATGCGCGACCACTCGATATTGCTGGACGGTTTTTCGAAGTCCTACGCGATGACCGGCTGGCGGCTGGGCTACGCGGTGGCCCCGACCTGGCTGGCCGAGGTGCTGGCGCAACTGCAGACGAACTGCAACAGCTGCACGGCGGCGTTTGTGCAGATGGCCGGGCTCGAGGCGATTACCGGACCGCAGGACAGCGTGAAGGCGATGGCGAAGGAGTTCCTAGCGCGCCGCGACCTGGTGGTCGACGGCCTGAACGAAATCGACCAGGTTTCGTGCCACCGCCCGGAGGGCGCGTTCTACGTGTTCCCGCAACTGGAAGGGTTCGAAACGCCGATCAATGACATCGCCGATGGCCTGCTGACCGACGGCGGGGTGGCGGCGCTGGCCGGGTCGGCGTTCGGGGTGCACGGCGGTGACTCGTTCCGGCTGAGCTTCGCGAACTCGCGGGAGAACCTGCTGGAGGGGATCTCGCGGATGAAGAACTACCTGGCGGGAGTGGCCTAGCGGCGGGAAGGGCGGTTGGGTGGGGTGGGTCGCGGGACCGGGTAGATAGCCGTGGGTTGAGGCGCCGGACTGGCGGCTAGAGCTGCTCGAAGCGCTCGACGTCGAAGACGAAGACCGTGGCGCCGCCGATCTGGACTTCGACTGGATAGGGCATGTAGAACTCGCCTGGTTCCATGATCGGCGGCAGCGGGCTTACGTACTGGGTGCGGGTGACGCAGTTGCGCCGGATGATGGAGAGCAACTGGCCGAGGCGGTCTTCTTCGACGCCGAGCAGGAAGGAGACGTTGCCTTCGCGGAGGAAGCCGCCGGCGGTGTTGATGCGGGTGAGGCTGAAGCGCTCGGCGAGCAGCGATTCGGACAGCGCGTTGGCGTCTTCGTCCTGGACGATGGCCAGAACCAGCTTGACGCCGGCGGCGTTTTCAGCGGTCAATACCGAATGCTCCCCATGCTGACGAGCGGGTTGCGGGGCTCAGAAAAGCCTCCCGGGTTGGGTTCCGACCGGCTCGACGGAACGGGCCTGCAACTCCTCCTCCACGCGACGCCAAATTGTATCACTGAGGGTCTGCTCGGGTTCGCGGCCGTCCAGCGACAGCCAGCGGTTGGGGGCGCGGGCGGCGGAATTGAGGAATTGGCGGCGGACGCGGTTGTGAAAGCCGAGCCCGCGCTTTTCCATGCGGGAGAGGGCTTCCGGGTCGCCGGCGACGAGCCTGAGGCGGCGGGCGATGCCGTCGGCGGCGGGTATGTCGACCAGGACAACCAGGTCGGGGACCAGGCCGGAGGCGGCGAAGTGGTTGATGCGCCGCAGGGCGTCGATGTCGAGCTTGGAGCCGCCGCCCTGGTAGGCGATGGTGGAGTCGACGAAGCGGTCGCAGACGACGATCTTGCCGGCGTCAAGGGAGGGGCGGATGAGGTCGTCGATGTGGTGGGCGCGGGCGGCGGAGAGCAACATGGCCTCGACGCGCGGGGAGACCTCGCCGAGTTCGGGGTCGTTGTCGAGCATTAGCTCGCGGAGTACCTCGCCGAGCCGCGTGCCGCCGGGCTCGCGGGTCCAGACGGCGTCGTAGCCGGCCTCGAGCAGCCGCCCGAGCAGCTTCTGGCTCTGGGTGGTCTTGCCGCTACCGTCGGGGCCCTCGAAGGTCAGGAAGAGGCCGGTCTGGCGCTTCTTGGGGCGGATCACTGGCTCCTTCCGGTGCGGCTGCTAAAGATGTTCACCTGGCGGTTGGGCTCGCGACCGCGACTTTCCGAGGACAGATTGTAGCGTTCGGCGATCTGGTGCTGGCGGCGGCGGACGTAGGCGTTGGCGGGCTCGAGCAGGACGGGCTCCGCGTGCTGCAGGACGTGGTGGGCGGCGGCGGCGGCGGCGGCGATCGGGTCGGGCTGCTCGGCGCGGTGCAGGTCGGCGACGTCGACTAGGCAGGCCTGGATCTGGGCGGCGGAGCTGTTGCGCAGGACGTAGACCGGTACGTTGCGCTCCTCGGCCTCACGAATGGCGTCGGGACGGTTGCGGTAGTAGTTGCGGACGGTGAGGACGACATCGGCCTCGCTGATCTCGCGGGCCTGCTGGACTTCGCGGCGGCTGGCGGCGATGGCCTGACTGACGCGCTTGCGGCTGATCCCGAACGGGTAGACCCGCAGGGGGCCGGTGCGGACCGGCTTGGGCACTAACCGAGGGGCTTCCTGTGGGGTGCGGCCGTTTCCGCTGCTGAGGGTGGTCCACTCGACGTCGATCTTGCCGTCGACCTGGCGGCGAATCTCGATCAACAGGTCTTCCTGGCGCAGGAAGGCGTCGACGGATTCGGCGACGTTGGCGTGGACGCGGACGCGCTCGCGGTCCTGGATTTCGACCAGCGCGTCGAAGGTGGGCGCGGCGCGGCGCTCGAGGATGGACTTCTGGGTACCGCGCCGGCGGGCTTCGTCGTCGCCCAGGGTCACTGACTCCACGCCGCCGACCAGATCGCTGAGGGTGGGGTTGGAGAGCAGGTTCTCGAGGGTGATGCCGTGGGCGGTGCCGACGAGCTGGACGCCGCGCTCGGCGATGGTGCGGGCAGCGAGGGCCTCCAACTCGGTGCCGATCTCGTCGATGATGACGGCCTCGGGGGTGTGATTCTCGACGGCTTCGATCATGACCCGGTGCTGCAACTCGCTGGTGGGGACCATCATGCGGCGGGCGCGGCCGATGCCTTCGTGGGCAATGTCGCCGTCGCCGGCGATTTCGTTGGAGGTGTCGACGACGACCACGCGCTTGTCGAGCTCTTCGGCGAGCACGCGGGCGACTTCGCGCAGCATGGTGGTCTTGCCGACCCCGGGGCGGCCGAGCAATAGCAGGCTGGTGCCGGATTCGATGAGGTCGCGAATGATTTCGATGCGGCCGTAGATGGCGCGGCCGCGCCGGCAGGTGAGCCCGACGATGGAGCCGCCGCGGTTGCGCAGCGCCGAGATGCGGTGGAGGGTGTATTCGATGCCGGCGCGATTGTCGTCGCCGAACGAGCCGACGGCGGCGACGACGTGCTCGAGATGGGTGCGCTCGACCTCCCAGTCGGCCAGCGGAACCTCGCCGGTGAAGAAGCGGGCGATGGGCCGGCGGCCGAGATCGAGGATGATTTCGACCAGGTCCTGGTAGTCCGGCAGGGCGCGCAACGGCGCGGACACCGCCTCCGGCAGGGCGGCCACCAGGGCCTCCAGCTCGGCGAGATCTTTGTCGGAGTATTGCAGCGGGTCGGGCTGGCGTTCGGTGCTCAGGATGGGCCTACCGGCGGCTTAATTGGCGGCGCGCTTGAAGACCGAGCGCGGGAGGGGATTGAAAAGGCGCGCGGCCAGGTGGCGGACCACCAGCAGCCGGGTGTAGACGGGCCGAAAGCCGTTTTCTTCGAGGGTGCGCAGCAGGGTGGTTTCGTGGTCGCGGGCGGTGGTGAGCACCGAGCGGCGCGGATGGCGGCGCAGCCAGGCGAGCGTGAAGTCGAGTACCGCCTGGGCGAGGCCGGGCTCGCTCTGCCCGACCATTAGGCGGATGCGGTGGGGGGCGTCGTCTTCGCCGGGTACGGCGTTGCACCAGGCGCGGAGCCCGTCGGACCCGTCGACGACGAAGCGGTCGTCGGGCCGTTGGCGGCGGAATGCCGGGAAGCAGCGCCGCCCGGGTAGGTCCCAGGTACGGCTGGTGAGGTTCTCGGCGCGCTGGACCAGGGCCGGGGTGAGCGATCGATAGAGCTGTTGGATGCCCCAGGCGTCGGGTGACTCCTGCTCGCGCAGGCCGGCGGGCGGGGCGTGGGGCTCGGAGGCGACGGCGGAGCGGCCGTAGGTGTGCTCGCGGACGACGCAGGTGAAGCCGTGCTGCTCGAAGACCTGCTTGTGGGCGCCTTCGTCGGGAATGCGGGCGAACAGACTGACCATGCCGGCCTCGGCGGCGTGGCGGCAGATGGCTTCGAGCATCTCAACCACGATCGCCTCGGCGCTGTCGCCGCCGGCGGGAGTGTCAATGGCCGAATCGCCTTGGCGGACCAGCATCCACGAAAGGTCGAGCTGGTCGCTTTCGCGCCGCGGGTGGGTGAGCGCCAGCCCGTCGAGCCGCCGGCCGCGATGGACGAACGGGGTGTGCCCGGGGCGCAACAGGGGCACGGCGGCGGCCGCGCCGGAGAACCCGGGCGACACTCTGCCGGTGTAGGGCACAACCGGGACGATGCCGGCGTTCGAGATCACAAAGGAGCCGAGAATGGCTGGGATGTCCCAGATTCGCGGTTCGTTTACCAAGAAAGACCTGCTCCAAGCGCGGCGACTAGCGCTTCATTCTAGCCATGAAATGGTCGTGAAGGCGGGAATCGCCGGTCAATTCGGGATGGAAGGCGGTGGCCAGTAGGCTGCCCTGGCGGGCGGCGACGACGCCGCCGCTGGCGAGCCGGGCCAGGATTTCGACACCGTCGCCGGTGGCGCTGATGATGGGGGCGCGGATGAAGACGCCGTGGAAGGGCGGGTCGCCGAGGACCGGGATGTCGAGGTCGGCCTCGAAGCTCTGTATCTGCGAGCCGAAGGCATTGCGGGCGGCGGTGATGTCCATGAGGTCGAGACGGGGCTGCTCGCTGTTGCCGAGATCGCGAGCGAGGAAGATCAGCCCGGCGCAGGTGCCCCAGATGGGCAGCCCGGCGGCGGCGTGGCGGCGGATCGGCTCGATGAGCCCGTAACGGACGGCCAGCTTGCCGATGGTGGTGCTCTCCCCGCCGGGGATGATCAGCGCGTCGATATCGTCGAGCTGTTCGGGTAGCCGAATCGGGCGCGCCGGGTAGCCGAGCTCTTCCAGAATGGCGATGTGCTCGGCGAAGGAACCCTGTAGCGCGAGGACGCCGGCGGTAGGGGGGCTTTTCACAATCGCCGGCGCGCTCCGGGGACTAGGTCCCGCGGGCCGCCATGCGCTCTTCCGCGGGCAGGCCAGCGACGGAGATACCCTTCATGGCGACGTTGATGCCGCGGCTGGCCTCGGCGACCAGGTCGTCGTCTTCGAAGTGGGTGGTGGCTTCGACGATGGCGGTGGCGAGCTGCAGTTGGATGGCCGGGTCTTCGGAGGCCTTGAAGATGCCGGAGCCGACGAAGACGCCCTCGGCGCCGAGGTGCATCATCAGCGCCGCGTCGGCCGGGCTGGCGATGCCGCCGGCGGCGAAGTTGACCACCGGCAGGCGGCCGAGGCGCTTGGTCTCTTTGACCAGCTCGTAGGGCGCCTGGAGGTTCTTGGCGGCGGTCATCAACTGGTCGTCGGGCAGGGCCACGACTTCGCGAATCTGGTTCATGACAGTGCGCACGTGCAGCACCGCCTCGACGACGTCGCCGGTGCCGGCTTCGCCCTTGGTGCGGATCATGGCCGCGCCTTCGCCGATGCGGCGCAGCGCCTGGCCCAGGTCGAGCGCGCCGCAGACGAACGGAATCGTGAAGGCGTGCTTGTCGACATGGTGGTCGGGGTCGGCGACGGTGAGGACTTCGGATTCGTCGATGTAGTCGAGCCCCAGGGATTGGATGATCCGAGCCTCGACGAAGTGGCCGATGCGGCACTTGGCCATGACCGGGATCGAGACGGTCTCTTTGATCTCTTGCAGAATCTCGACCGGCGACATCCGGGCGACGCCGCCCTCCGCGCGGATGTCGGACGGGACCCGCTCGAGGGCCATGACCGAGACGGCCCCGGCTTCTTCGGCAACGCGGGCCTGGTCGGCGTTGATGACGTCCATGATGACGCCGCCCTTGAGCATCTGCGCCAGGCCGGTCTTGGCGGTCCAGGTGCCGGTCTCGGAGTCGGGGGTTGCGGAGTCGTTGCCGTTCTGCATGATGTCGGGGCCTCGATGGGAATTCGTCAGGGATTAAGCCGCTTCGGATTCTACAACGCAACCGGCCCGGCGAACGCGGACTTTGTTGGCGGCGGGCTAGCCCGGGCGCTCGATGAGCGTGAGCACGCGGTCGACCATGTCCGTCATCTCGAAGGGCTTGGGGATGAACTCGTCGACGCCGGCGCGGATGACGTCCTGGGCCTCTTCGAAATTGAGCGCGGTGAGCACGATGACCGGGGTGGCTTCCCAGCCGGCCGTGCGGCGCAGGACGCGCATGACCTGCTGGCCGCTGATCCGCGGCAGGCTCAGATCAAGGATTACGGCGTCCGGCGGGGCGGACTCCAGGCGGCCGAGCGCGCCGAGCCTGTCACCGATGCACTCGACCTGCAGGCCGACCGCCTCGAGGTTGAGCGCGATGGTCTCCGCCAGGCCGGCTTCGTCTTCGACCAGCAAGACCGAGCGGGCCGACGGCGCGGTCAATTCTGGTCTTCCTGAGCGCGGTCGAGCGTTGCGCGGCGACGCTCGATGAGGTGTTGGCGGCGCTGGCCGCGCAGTTCGGGATTGAGCGCGGTGAGCGCGCTCTTCACTGAAGCAACCAGGTTCTCGGGAAAGAAGGGCTTGGTGATGTATTCGACCGCGCCGCGTTCGAATCCCTGCAAGATGTCGGCGTCGTCGATCCGCACGGTGAGCAGGATCACCGGGGTGCCGGCGGTGACCGGGTCGGCCTCTAGCCGGCGCAGGACCTCCCAGCCGTCGATGCCGGGCATCATGATGTCGAGCACGATGAGGTCGGGGCTGTCGCTACCGGCGAGGACTAGGCCGGCTTTGCCGTCGGCGGCGCTGATGACTTCGAAGCCCTCGGCGCTGAGCTTGGTGGCGACGATGTCGACGATGCCGGGCTCGTCGACGACGACAAGGATGGTCGGGGCGCTCATGGGCGGACCTCCTGGCGGGGAGTGGGGCGGGTGGGGGCGCCGTCGGGGGCAGGGATGTGGGGGAACGCGAAGCTGATGCGGGTGCCGTTCTTGTAGCGGGCGTCGATCCAGATGCGGCCGCGGTGGGCCTCGACGATGCTGCGGCAGATGTATAGCCCGAGCCCGGAACCCTGCCCGTTGGCGGCTTCTTCGGCGCGGAAGAACTTGTCGAAAACCTGGTCGCGGCGGTGCGCCGGGATGCCGGACCCGTTGTCGATGACGGCGACCGAGACTTCGCGGCGGGCCGACTTGAGCAAGACCCGGATCTGCAGATCGATGTTGCTGCGCCCGTATTTGACCGCGTTCGAGACCAGGTTGCTGAGCACCAGGGCGACCTGCTCGGCATCCCCATTTACCCAGCAGCCTTCGCCTTCGCGTTGGACCTCCAGGCGGCTCTGGGCGCTGACCTGGAGGTCGGCGACGACCCGGTCGACCAGCGGGGCGAGGTCGATCGGTTGCAGATTGGGTCGCATGAGTCCGGATTCGATGCGCGAGGTACTGAGTAGATTACTGACGATCAGCCCGAGCCGGTCGGCGGTGTCGTTGATGCCCTGATGGAATCGGCCGACGGTGTCCTCGTCGAGCGACAACTCGGGGCGCAAAAGCGTGGCGACGTAGCCCTTGATGAGCGCCAACGGAGTGCGCAATTCGTGCGAAACCAGCGAGACGAAGTCGGACTTCATGCGCTCGATTTCGCGCACGTCGCTGACGTCGCGGACGATGGCCGCCGCCATCGGTGCCGAGCCGTCGATGCCGCCGATGAAGGAGTAGCTGACTGCCAGGTCGACGCGGTCGCCGTCGGTATTGGCGATGACCGACTCGGAGGATGGGATGTGGCGGCCGGTGCGCAGCACGCGCTTGAGCAGCAGCGCGCCGCGGTCGCGGGGGTCGTCGGAGCGCTGCATGGCCGACGGCAGCGTCCAGTCGCAGTCACTGCCGATGAGGTCTTCGGTGAGCAGGCCGGTGATGGCGCGCATGGCGCGGTTGAAGTGGACGATGCAGCCCTGGTTGTCGACGATGACGATGCCGTCGGACGCTCCGTTGATGATGGCCCCGAACTGCTGGGTGTCGTGGACGGCGTTCTCGTAGAGACGCGCGTTCTGCACCAACACCGCGGCCTGGCTGGCGAAGATGTTCATCAGGCGGATGTCGGAGTCGGCGAACGCGCCTTCGATCTTGTTGGACGCGCGGATGACGCCGACCGCGGTGTTGCCGGCGCGCATCGGCACCAGCAAGAGATTACGGTCGCCGAATTCGGCGAGCCGGGCGGCCGTCGCCGCGTCGATGGCCGAGTCATCCCCGGCATCGTTGCTGACGAACGGCTTGCCGCTGTCGAGGCTGGCCGCGACGATGGGGGCGCGAGCCAGCTTGCTGGGAAGGGTGTCGGCGGAGTCGGAGCTGAGCCCGTAGGCACAGGGGTGCGTGACGAGGCAGTCGCGGGGCTCACCGACCATCAGGATGGCGCAGCGCTCGACGCTGAGGACCGCGGCGACCTGGTTGACCAGGTGGCGCAGGGTGAGGTCGAAGTCGCCGAAGCCGGAGACGGCTGTCGAGAGGTCGTAGAGGCTGGTGAAGTGGTGGAGGCGCTGGCGGGCTTCTTCTTGCAGATGCACCCGGCGGATGGCGGCGGCCGAGCCGCGCACGAGCCCTTCGAACAACTCGGCGTCGTGGGGGAGCGGTTCGTCGCCGGCGACGGTGATGGTGATCGCGCCGAGGACGCGCTCGTCGACGACCAGCGGGAGGTTGACCAGGGCGGCGTCGGGTTGGTCGGGTGCGGAGTCGAGGGCCGCGCCGACGATGGCGCCTAGCCGGGCGGCAAGGGCGCCGGCGGTGGGGGCGCCGTCTTCGCCGTCGGGAGTCGGATCCAGCGGGATCGGGCCGGCGGGCATCTCGGGATAGCCGGAGGTGGCGCGAACGACGAGGGCGGTGCGGTCTTCGTCGAGCAGCGCGATGGTGACCCCGCGCGCGCGGACGATGTCGACCATGATCTTGACGACCAGCTGGAGGGTCTGGTCGAGGCTCTCACCGGTGGCGAGTACGTCGCCAAGGCGGCGGAAGGACGTTCGCAGGCGGTCGCCGCGGGCTTCGGATTCGGTGCGGATGCGGGCGTAGTCAATCGCGAGGGCGGCTTCGCCGGCGACCGAGAGCGCGATCTGGATGTCCTTCTCGTCGGAGTAGTCGTGATGCTGGCCGACGCTGTTCAGATAGAGCGTATCCTGCGGCCGCTCGGCCGCGTACAGCGGCGCGATCAGGATGGACTTGTCGCCGAAATATTCGACGGCGGCCTTGTCGGTGCGCGGGTCGTTGGCGACGTCAAGGACGATTACCGGTTTGCCGTCGGCGAGGGCCTCGCGGGACAGCAACTCCTCGTTGAGCGACTGGACGTCGGCCTTCCAGCGTTGGAGGAACTCTTCGTCGACGCCGTACATGGCGGATGGGAGCAGATTTTCGCCGTCGCGGGAGAGTAGCCAGATGCTGGCGCGGTCGGCGCCGGTGAGCCGCGCGGCGGTCTCGACCAGGCGGATCAAGATCTGGTCCAGAGCAAGATTGGAGACGCCGATGCGGGCGATTTCGAGCAGGCGGCCGGACTGCTCGACCTAGCTGGCGAGGTCGTTGACCAGCGATTTGTTGAGCAGCGCGCGGGCCGTCTGGGCGGCGACCGCGATGAGAAAGCGTTCGTAGCGGTCGTCGAGTTCGACGGGCCGGTCGAACGCTAGGTAGAGCACCGCCGGCTGCGCTCCCTCGGCCCCGAGCGGGACGCCGACGATCTGCTCCGGGGAACGGCCGAGCAGGGCGCTGATGTCGCCGGGGTCGGCGGATTGAAGCCGGTCGGCGCGGATCGGGATGCGTGCGGCCTGCAACTCGCTGGAGAGATCCTGGCCGCCGGCCGGATGGGCCACGGTGCGCGCGACTAGGTCGCCTTCGAGGTAGCCGGCTAGGGTGGATCCGGAATCGCCGGCGCCGAAGCGGGTGAGCAGAGCGGCGTTGGCGCCGGTGAGGACGGCGGTGTCGATGAGCGCCGGGCCTAGCGCGGGACCGATGGATCGTTCCTCCATGGCCTGGGCTGCCGCCTCAATGGATTTGGTTTGACCCGGGGACATCGTCCTGCACTCCCACTGCCTACCGTCGTTTGCCTACGTTTACATTACCTCAGAAAGACGGTTTTGCGGGGTCACATTCCTGACAATCGCGGCGGTGCTAGCGGAGCCCGGCGCGGTCCTCCGGCGGCGATGTGGTTGCCGGGTGCTAGCATGCCCGCCTACCGGAGCGGCTAACCGAAAATACGAGGGAGCAGGCGATGAAGGCACGGTTGAAGGAACGATTGCTGGAATTGTCGGCGCTTCCCGGGGTGTCGGGGCACGAGCAGCCGACTGTGAAGGTGCTGGCGGAGCAGATGGGCGCGCTTGCCGATTCGGTGACGGTGGACCCACATGGCAATCTGGTGGCGGTGAAGGATGGCGGCGCGCCGGGGCCGAAACTGATGGTGGCGGCGCACTCGGACATCATCGGCTGCATCGTGCGCAGCGTGGATGAGAACGGGTTCCTGCGGCTTTTCAAGGTGGGCGGGGTGATCGATGCCCTGCTGGTGGGGCGGAAGGTGCTGGTGAACGAGGTGCCGGGGATCGTGGGCGTGCGCCCGGGGCACATTCAGTCGGCGGCGGAACAGAAGGTGGTCACCCCGCTGGCGGACCTCTACGTGGACATCGGCGCGCGCTCGGCGGCGGCGGTGGCGGAAATGGGCATTCGCATCGGCAGCCCGGTGCGCTACGCGAGCCCGGTGGAGGAGATGGCGGACCCGGACCTGCTGTGCGGGGCCTACGTGGATAACCGGCTGAGCTGCGCGATTCTGCTGGAGACGCTGGCGGGGCTGCCGGCCAGTTTCGCCGGGAGCCTGCACGCGGTGGTGAATGTGCACGAGGAGACCGGCCTGCGCGGGGCGTCGATGACGGCCTACTCGGTTAACCCGGATGTGGCGATCGCCCTGGATACAACCCCGGGGGCGGGAACGCCGGATGTGGATTTCTACAACGAACTGCCGCTGGATATCGGGCGCGGGCCGGTGTTCCAGGTGGCTTCGCAGGGCCCGTATTCGGGGTTCGTGTCGCATCCCAAGGTGCTGCAATGGATGGAGGATTCAGCAAAGGCGGTGGGCCGCGAGTATCAACTGGCGGCGCTTCCCGGGGCGAATACCGATGCGGTGATGATTCACACCGCCCGGGGCGGGATTCCGACCGGCGCGCTGACGATCTCGCGACGCTATTCGCACTCGCCGGTGGAGCTGATCGATATCAACGATTCGGTGGCGGCGGTGGAGATTCTCTTGCAGGCCGTGGGCACGCTGGGCGAGCTGGATCTGAGCTTCGTCTAGGCGCGGCGCGGGTCGCGAGTGCGGCGGAGGCGGTGCGAGTGGTGGAGACGGCGCGGACGGCGCGGCTATTCGTGGCCGAGGTCGTCCAGGTCGAGCTGGTTGATGAAGTCGCGGAAGGGCTTTAGCTGTTCGTCGGTGACCGGCGGCTCCAGCTCGTCGGCGCCGTCGAACTCTTCGTCGTCTTCGGGCTCAATCCCGGCGGCGTCGAGGACCTCTTCGGCGACGAAGATCGAGGCGCCGACCCGGACCGCGAGCGCAATGGCATCGCTGGGCCGCGAATCAATCTCGGACTCGCGGCCCTCGATGTCGAGCACGATGCGGGCGTAATACACCTGGTCGATGAGGTCGTTGATCAGTATGCGGGAGACGCCGGCGCCGAGGTCTTCGATGACGTTCTTGAGGAGGTCGTGGGTGAGCGGCCGGGGAGCGGAGCGATCCTGCAACTTGATGGCGATGGAGTCGGCTTCGGGGCCGCCGATGACGATGGCCAGGTAGCGGTCGCGCTCGCGCTCTTTGAGTACCACAACGCGGTTGGGGTTGATGAGATTGACGCGGACGCTCTCGACGACCATTTCAATCATCGGTCGGGGCTCCCCGGGTCGTGGGCGTGGGGTCTAATTGCTATGGATCTAGTTATCAAGCTCGAACGCCGTATGCAGGGCCCGGGCGGCTTCCTGCAACCGGTCCTCGTCGATGAGGCAGGTGACCAGGATTTCGCTGGTGGTGATGCTGGTGATGTTGATGCCTTCCGCGGCGAGCGTGCCGAACATCCGCGCTGCGACTCCGGGAGCGCTCTGCATGCCGATGCCGACGATGCTGATCTTGGCGACTTCGTCGGACCAAGTTACACCGGCCGCGCCGACCCGCTCGGCAACCGCCCTTACGATCTCGATCGCCCGGTCGAAATCTTCCAACCCGGTGGTGAAGGAAATGTCGGTGGCGCCCTGGTGACTGAGGTTCTGCACGATGATGTCGACGTTGACGCCGGCCTCGGCCAACGGCTCGAAAAGGGCGTGCGACAAACCGGGTGCGTCGGGGACACCTTCGACGGTTATGCGGGCGACATCGTCGTCGTCGACGACGGCGCGAACGCGGGTGCCGGTCTCGATGTCAATTGCTTCGCGGGCCACGATTTCTGTCCCCGGTTGATTGTTGAAACTCGAGCGCACGGTCACCCGTAGTTTATGCCGCATCGCCAATTCGACCGAACGTGGGTGCATCACTCTTGCGCCGAGACTGGCCATTTCAAGGGTTTCTTCGTAGGTGATGGTTTCCAGCTTGCGGGCGCGCGGGACCAGCCGCGGATCGGCGCTGTAGATGCCGTCGACGTCGGTGAAGATCTCGCAATGATCGGTGCCCAGCGTGACCGCGAGGGCGATGGCGGTGGTGTCGGACGCGCCGCGGCCAAGCGTGGTGACGGCGCCGTCGGCGGACGCACCCTGGAAACCGGCTACGACCGGCGTGATGCCGCGGTCGAGCAACTGGTGCAGCACCCGCGGGTCGATGTGCTCGATGCGGGCCTGCCCGTGGCGGCTGTCGGTGACGATGCCCGCGCCGGGCCCGGTGACGGCCTGGGCGGGGATGCCGCGCTCGTTTAACGAGATGGACAGCAGGGCGCAGGAGACTACCTCGCCGGTGGATAGCAGGAGGTCGTAGTCGCGCCCGCCAGGCCGCGGCGAGAGCCCGCGGGCGAGCTCGACGAGGGCGTCGGTGGTGTCGCCCATGGCGGAGGCGGCTACGACCGGCTGGATGCCGCGGTCAAGGGCGGCGACAATCAGGTCGGTGACGGCCTGGAGGCGCTCGCCGCTGGCCAGCGAACTGCCGCCGAATTTCATGACGATGATTTGCGGTTGGGAGGTCAATTGATGGGCTGTGCCTGCCGGATTGGCGCTCGGCGGCCGGCACTTGTGGCCACGGCGGTCGAACGGCTTATGACGATTCGCGCTCGCAATAATATCGGTGTTGGGGCCGGGGAGCAGAGATTGTGACCGGGGCAGGTGGTTGGGGCGGGTTGGGGGACGGGTGCCGGGTGCGTGGTCGTGCGGCTGGATCGCGCCGCGGTCAGGGCAGCGCGTCGACGACGGCCATGATGCGGGATTCGAAGCGGGCCGGGGAGAATTCGCGGCTGCGGACGATGGCGGCGGCGGCGAGGAGGCGGCGGAGGCGGGCGTCGCGGACGAGCCGCCATGTGTGCTCGGCGAGGCCGGCTTCGTTGCGCCAGGTGTAGCCGGAGATGCCGGGTTCGACGGTCTCGCGCAGGCCGCCGCCGGCAAAGACGAGCGGGACGGCGCCGGCGCTCATCGCTTCGACGGTCGATATTCCGAAGTGCTCGAAACGCTCAGGGTGACGGCGCGGATGGCAACCGTAGCCGGCGGCGTGCCAGTAGATCGAAGCGCGGTTGTAGGCGTCGGCGAGGACTGCGGCAGGGGCGTCGACGTGAATCTCGACCGGTAGGCCGCGGGCCAGGTCGCGCACCCGTTGCAGGTAGGCGCGATCATCGGGGTGGCTGCCCAGGGCGCCGATGAGGCGCAGGGTCCAGCCGCGCAGACCGGCGGCGACGAGCCGCCCAAACCAACGGACCATGTGGTCGTGGTTCTTGTTGTGGCTGCCGGCGAAGAAACGGCCGACGGACAGGATCTCGGGTCGCGTAGATTGGGCGGTGGCCGGGACGGGCGCGACCGGCGGGTGGATGGCGACGGCCGGGAGGCCCCACCAGCGTTCGACCCAATCGGCGGTGTAGGCGGAGTTGGCGACGATGGCGTCGTAGCTGCCGAGGGCGGCGCGGCCGGGGAAGGTGAGCGCGCGCTGGACGGCCACCGCCAGGTCGGGGAACAGGCGGCGGGTGAGGATGCGGACCGGACTCTGGAGGAAGGCGTCGGTGCGGGGGTCGGCGACGAGGAGGCCGAGGCTGCGGTTTTCAAGGGGATCCGGGACGTCTTCGGGGTCATCGGTTTCGGTGATGAGGGTGATGGAGAGGCTGTCCTGGCTGGTTGGAGGCAGGGGGATGGGACCGATGGGGATGAAGTCGCCGCCGGTGGGGGGGATGTTGGCTTCGTGGAGGACCTGGTCGCCGGCGAGGATGCGCAGGGGCTTGCCGGCCGGGTCAGCGCCGGGATTGCCGACCATCAGGCTGAGCGAACGGCCGCCGCCGGTTGCGCCCGGCATCCGCAGGTCGGCGCGCGCGCCGGTGGCGCAATACCAGGTGTTGCCGATACGTTCGGGCCCGTAGAAGCCGGGGCCGAAGACTGGCAGGCCGACGATACGGTGGGCGGGGTGGAGGGCGCGGGCGAGCAGGGTGGGGAGGCGGGGCGGTGGCGACGGGGGAAAGAA
>JASLPR010000012.1 GCA_030744875.1 Chloroflexota bacterium | reverse complement strand
GGGCGCGGAGTCAGGCTCGGATATGGGCAAGGTGATGGGGCCGTTGATGGGTCGCTTCAAGGGCGCGGCCGACGGCAGTCTGGTGAGCCGGGTGGTGGGTGAGTTGCTGGCGGGCGAGGAGTAGGGAAGGCCGCGGGCGCGATGGCGGTGACGGTGGAGATCGAGGTCGATCTGCCGGCGGATGCGGGCGCGGCGCTGGCGGCGGTGGTGCTGACGACGGCTAACAAGACGGTCGAATTGAACGGCGCGGGCGACCCGGAGATCGCGGTAGTATTGGCGGACGCGGGCCGGTTGCACGAGTTGAATCGCCGCTTTCGTGAGGTGGACCGGCCGACGGATGTACTGGCGTTTCCGAATGACGATGGCGACGGCGATGTGGCGATCGCGCTGGATATCGCGACGGAACACGCCTGCGAGGCCGGCTGGTCGCGGGAACGCGAAGTGGCCTACCTGACAGCCCACGCCGTGCTGCATCTGCTGGGGCATGTCCACGATGACGACGCGGCCTATCGCCGGATGCGGGGGGCGGAGGAGCAGGTGCTGGAGGCGCTGGGCTACCGGCGGACGGAGGAGTTTGAGTGAGCGCGGGGGACTGGGACGGCGAGGTTCGGGTGGAGTCGCTGGCGAAGGTGAACCTTGGGTTGGAGATCACCTCGAAACGCGAGGACGGCTTTCACGATCTGGTGTCGGTGATGCAGACGGTGGGCCTGGCGGATACTTTGATTTTCGAACCGGCCGATGAGATTGCGGTGGAGTCGGGGGTGCCGGGGTTGAAACCGGAGAATGACCTGATGTGGCGGGCCGCGAGGGCCCTGCGGGAGGCGACCGGGTCGAAGGAAGGGATGCGCATCCGGGCCGAAAAGCAAATTCCGTCGCGGGCGGGACTGGGCGGGGGGAGCTCGAACTGCGCGGTGGTGTTGCGGACGCTGAACGAGTTGTGGGACACGGGATTGCCGATCGAGCGACTGGCGGAGATCGCAGCGGCGCTCGGCTCGGACCCGGCGTTCTTCCTGTGGGGCGGGACGGCGCTGACGACCGGGCGCGGGGAGCTTGTGGAACCTTTGCCGGACGCGCCGGATCGCTGGATCGTGCTGGCGAAGCCGACGGAGTCGCTGAGCACGCCGGGGGTGTATGCGGAACTGCGGGCCGCGGAGCACACCGACGGCCAGGCGACGCGGGCGCTGGCGGCGGGGCTGCGAGAGGGACGGCTGGACTACGGGCTGATGCGCAATAACCTGGCCCCGGCGGAGCTGCGGTTGTGCCCGGCGATGGAGCCGGTGCTGGCGACGCTGCATGAGCGGGCCGATTTCGCGATGGTGTCGGGCAGCGGGAGTAGCTGTTTTGGTCTCTATGCGGATGCGGGAACGGCAAAGGAAGCCGTCGGCGAGATGGGCGGGCAGGGCGTGTGGGCGGCAATGGGCAAGCTGATTGGGGCCGCGCGAGGGTAAGAACGGGACTATCCCGGAGCACGGGCGGGATAGAATCGGCGGTCAGTGGGGCGTCGCCAAGTGGTAAGGCACCGGCCTTTGGAGTCGGCATTCGTAGGTTCGAATCCTACCGCCCCAGCCGGGGACGCCCGCCGGGGCGTCCGGTGAATTGGCAGGCGTTACGTCGAAGGAACGATCTTGACCGGAATGCAGGCGAGCGGCCGGAACGGGGCCCGATGAACGCCGGATCGACGGTGGCGGTGATACTGGCCGCCGGCAAGGGCACCCGCATGAAATCGACTCGCCCGAAGCCGCTGCACGAGGTGGCCGGGCGGCCGTTGCTGCAATTCGCGCTTGACCTGTGCGAAGAGGTGGGGCTGGGGCCGCTGACGCTGGTGTACGACGCGGAGTTCCCGGAACTGGCGGAGGCGGCGGGGGAGGACGTGCGCGGGGTGGTCCAGCCCAGGGATGGCTACGGAACCGGGCACGCGGTGCGGGCGGCGGTGGCCAAAATGCCGGAGGGGCCGGAGGCGACGGTGGTGCTGTATGCCGATACGCCGCTGTTGAGGCCGGCAACGCTAACCTACCTGACGAAATTGCGGGAGCGGCGCGGGGCGGCGATGGCGGTGCTGAGCGCGAAGGTGGACGACCCGGGCAGGTACGGGCGGATCGTGCGCGGCAGTGACGCGCAGGTGACGGCGATCGTGGAAGCGCACCTGGCGACCCCGGAGGAACAAACCATCGACGAGATCAACACCGGGGTGATGGTCTTTGACACGGCCTGGCTGCGGGAGAACGTCGGCAAGCTGAAGCCAGACCCGGAGAAGGAAGAACTGCTGTTGACCGACCTGGTGGCCCTGGCGCTGGCCGAGGGACGGGGGGTGGAGTGCCTGACGCTGGCGGACGCCGAGGAGGGGATGGGCTGTGATGACCGGGCGGGGCTGGCCGAGGCGGAGCGCCGGTTGCGGGGGCGCAAGATCGTCGAGTTGATGGAATCCGGGGTGCGGATCGAAGACCCGGCGGCGACCTACGTGGACCTAGACGTGCAGATCGGCTCCGATACGCTGGTGCGGCCCGGGTGCCATCTACGGGCGGCGACCTTCATTGGCGTGGACTGCGAGATCGGGCCGAACGCGCAGATTGCGGATTCGGTGGTGGGAGACGGCTGCAAGGTGAACGCGGCCGTGGTGGAGAACTCGCGGCTGGAGGATGGGGCGGATGTGGGGCCTTTTTCCCACGTGCGGGCCGGCTCGGTGCTGGGCCAGCAGGTGCACGTGGGCACGCACAGTGAACTGAAGAACGCTCGGCTGGGCGAACGGACGATGATGGGGCACTTCGGGTACCTGGGCGACGCGGAGTTGGGCGCGGATGTGAACGTGGGCGCCGGGGCCGTAACCTGCAATTTTGACGGGAAGGATAAGCACCGTACGATTGTGGGGGACCGGGCGTTTGTGGGGAGCGGTAGTATGTTGATCGCTCCGGTGGAAATTGGCGCTGGCGCCTATGTTGGCGCGGGCGCGGTGGTAACCCGGGATGTCGCGGCCGGCGAGGTCGTGTACGGAGTGCCGGCGAAGGCCCGGCCTCCGGAATCCGAATGAGCGGACCAGGCCGGTCACGGGAGGCACGGTTGGAAGGCGATCTACAAGTCTTTTCGGGGCGCGGCAGCACGGCGCTGGCGGGGGGAATCTGCGACGCGCTGGGAATCCCGCTGGGACAGGCGCAGGTGGCGCAGTTCCCGAACCGGGAAACCCGGGTGCGGATCGAAGAGAATGTGCGCGGCCTGGACGTGTATGTGGTGCAGTCGATGTGCGCGCCGGTGAACGACAACCTGATGCAACTGCTCATCATGGTGGACGCGCTGCGACGATCTTCCGCCGACCGCATCACCACCGTGATCCCGTATTTCGGCTACGCCCGCCAGGAGAAGAAAACCGCCGGGCGGGAGCCGATCTCGGCGAAGCTGGTGGCGAACCTGATCCAGGCGGCCGGGGCAGACCGGGTGATCACCATGGACCTGCACGCACCGGCGATTGAGGGGTTCTTTGACATCCCGGTGGATCACCTGCGGGCGGCGGCGCTGCTGGTGGGAACGGTGCGCGACATGGAATTGGGCCCGGAGGTGGTGGTGGGGTCGCCCGACGCAGGCGGGGTGGCGCGGGCGGAGGATTTCAGCCGCCGACTGGGCGCCCAGGACATCTTCGTAAGCTTCAAGAAGCGCACTTCGCCCGACGACGTGGCCCCACTGCAACTGGTGGGCGACGTGAACGGCCGGACCGCCATCCTGGTGGATGACATCATTTCGACCGGGTCTTCGCTGATGGCGGCGGCCCGCTCGCTGAAGGACCGGGGCGCGGAACACGTCTACGCCTGCGCGGTGCACCCGGATTTGACCGAGGGGGCGGTGGGAGCGCTACAGGGCTCGGTGATAGAAGGTGTGCTGGTGACGGACACGATCCCGATCAGCAACTCGGCGAATGGCAGTAGTAAGATAAGAGTGTGCACAACGGCTCCGCTGTTCGCGGAGGCGATTCGCAGAATTCATAATCACGAGTCAGTCAGCGCGCTGTTCAGCTAGAAACCCCCGACGACGGGGATAACAGCGAGCCCACCGCCGGCGCCCGGAAGCGTGGCGAATATCAGGAGGTCGGTTCCTTTTCTTGGAACCTTCTAGTTGGGTAAGCCTGCCCATTGTCCTGGGTTTGACGCTTGTCAATGTCCTGATCGTGGCTTCGGAGACCGCCTTGCTATCGGTGCGTCGCGGACGGATAGGCGAACTGGCGGAGGCGGGTGACGGGCGCGCGCGGCGGGTGCAACGACTAAACGATATGCCCCTGCGCCTGCGCGGGCGGCTGCGAGCGGTGACGACGATCCTGGCGTTCACGGCGGGGACCGTGGCGGCGGTGAACCTGGGGCCCGAGCTCGGACGAGCGATTCCGAATGAGCCGCTGGCGGTGGCGTTGGTGGTCCTGGCGACGCTGACGGTGACCCTGGTGGCGACCGAAATCGCGGCCCGGCGCCGCGCCGAGGATCCGGAGGGACTGGCGCTGAGCAGCGCCGCCTCGATGGAGTCGCTGCTGCAATTAGTTGCCCCGCTGGCCTGGCTGGTGGCGCGACCGGCGGCGCTGCTGAGCCGCGTGCGCGGCGCAGCGCCGGTGGGCCCGCCGACAAATGGCAGCGAGGACCTGCGCTGGTTGATTCAGGAGGGCGAGAAGCGGGGCACGATTGAGGACGAGGAGGCGGCGATGATCCACGGGGTGATGGACCTGGCAAGCCGGCCGGTAAGAGCGGTGATGACGGCGCGGCCGGACGTGATCATGGTGGAGTCGGGGACGAAGGCCGGCGAGGCGCTGGATGTGGCGCTGAAGCACGGCTTCTCGCGACTGCCGGTGTACAAGGACACGGTGGATACGATCGTCGGCGTGGTGTCGGTGCGCGAAATCGCGGCGGCGCTGCGGACCGCGGGCAACGGTGATACGCCGGTGGACGAACTGGCCTGGGATTCGCTGTTCGTGCCCGAAACCAAGCTGACTGGGGACCTGCTGGCCGAATTACAGGACCTGAAGACGCACCTGGCAATCGTGGTGGATGAGTACGGCGATACGGCGGGGATCGTGACCCTGGAGGACATCATCGAGGAGATCGTTGGCGAGATCGCCGATGAGACCGATGTGGAGCAACCCGGCCTGGTGCGGCTGGATGCCGACACGGCAGTGGTGGATGGAAGGATGGCAATTGCCGACCTGAACGATGAACTGGATCTGGACATCGAGGCGGACGGGGCGGATACCGTGGGTGGGCTGGTGTTCCTGAGTCTGGGGCACGTGCCGGATGAGGGCGAGAAGCTGGATGTGGACGGTGTGAGTATCGAGGTGCTGCGGGTGGACAACACCCGCATCCGGCGGGTGCGGCTGGTGCGGTTGACGGAGCCGGATGTGGTCGAGGAGGAGGAGTAGGGAGTGGTGGCTGGCTCGGGGCCGGCGGGTGAGGTTGATGGCGGGTTGACGGGCAAGATTGTGGAGCGGATGTTCGCGGTGGCGGAGGAAGGCCGAACGCGCTCGCATTCGCCGTATTCAGAGTTTGCGGTCGGCGCGGCGGTGCTGACCGAAACCGACGCGATCGTGCCGGGGACGAACGTTGAGAACGCCTCCTACGGAGCGACGATCTGCGCGGAACGGGCGGCGGTGTTGGGGGCGATTTCGGATGGGGCCGGAAGGCCGGTGGCGGTGGCGATTGTGAGCGATGCGCGGAAGGCTATCTGGCCATGCGGTGAGTGCCTGCAAGTGTTGGCGGAGTTTGGCGGCGGGCTGCGCGTGCTGACGCGCGGGAGGGACGGGGCTGTGGAGTCGGCGCGGATTGATGAACTGCTGACGCGGCCGTTTGATTGAGGTGCCAGGATAGGGGATTCGGTCCGGATCGAGGCCGTTGCGGGAGGGTCTACAATCGAGATGGAATGACGCCGGGAGGCGTGAGGCGGGCAGGCGATGGGGCGGACGCTGGAAGAGTATCTGGAGCTTCCTTACACGGTGGTGATCGCGCCGGAATGGCACTCGGACAGCACCTGGACTTACACGGCGGAGAATCCGGAGTTGCCCGGCTGCAACACGCGCGGCGAGACGGCGGCGGAGGCGTTTGAAGCCCTGCGGGTGGTGCGCAAGATTTGGATCAGATCGCAGCTGGAGGCCGGGGAACGGGTGTCGCTACCGAGTGGCGGCCGGACGGCGGGGTAGGGGCTGCGGATCGGGCGATGGGGATGGTGCTGACCGGCCGGGGAGTCGATCGAGGGGCTAGCGATCGGTGTTGAGAGAGGCCCAGGCGTCGCGCAGGAACCGCAGGTCGGCGGTGCGCCCGTGCTCGCGCATTTCCTCGGCCGCGACGCTGCGATCGACTCCGCCAACGGTGCGGGTGACCTCCTGGTCGAGGGTGTACTCGGTGTGGACCGTGAAGGGGCCGGTGAAGTCCCACGAGTGCAGGAGCCGCAAGGCGGCCGGCCAGTCGGCTGCGCCTTCGCCGAGGTACACGAAATGCCGGGGCCACGGCGCGGCGTCGGGGTCGTCGACGGGTGCGAAACGGGCGTCCTTGGCGCCGATGGCCGCCAGCCAGAGGCGCACCATCGACAGGCCCATCGCCACGTCTTCGCCGCCGGTCGCCAGGTGGCCCATATCTACATACGCGCCGACGTGGACAGGATCGAAACCCTCAAGCAGGTGCAGGAGCCCGGCGCAGTTGGAGCCGAGCAGCGGCCCGTTGTGGGTGTGGTACATGGCGCGAACGCCGGTCCGTTGCGCCAGTTCGCTGAATCGTCCCAGCGTGGCGCGCGCCGCTTCAACGACCGCCGGGTAGTCGCTCCCACCCTCGAACGGGAAGTAGCCGATCTTAACCAGCGGCACTCCGGATTCTCCGGCGGCCCGGAAGGTGGCGACGGTTGCCGGATCGTCGGGATCGATGGCGTCGGTGCTGAGGCTGATCATGGGGCAATCCAGCCCCTGCCGCCGCCAGTGCTCGACGGCGGGCGCGAGCGCGGTGGTCACGTTGGCCGGGTCAATGGCGTGCCCGGGTCGAACGGCCAGGTCGAATCCGTCGTAACCGAATTTCGCGGCGAGATCGCCCATCGCCTCGACGGGCATTCCTTCGAAGAACTTGGTGAAGAGCACTACCTGCATGGTGACTGATCCTGTTGTTCGGCCGGCGGAAGATTCCCGGTTAGTAGCCCGGTTGAGGGTAGCGGGACCAGCGTACACGGACAGCCTCAACGCCCGTTGCCCTCGGTACACGGCGAGAGTTGAGGATGGACGGATTCTTTTGGGGGAAACTTAACCGGCGATGGCGATAAGCGCGACGCCGAGGGCGAGGATCAAAGCACCAAGAACCCGCGCGGGGCCGACGTATTCTTTGAGGAGCAGCGCGCCGTAGAGGGTGGCGATGAGGATGCTGGTTTCGCGGGCGGCGGAGACGTAGGTGACGATGCTCCAGGTCATGGCGGTGAGAACCATGGTGTAGGCGCCGAAAAGCAGGACGCCGGCGGCGATTGCAGAACGGATTTCGATCTTCAGCACGGCGCGGACGCGGTCGGGCCGGCGCAGGTAGAAGGGCGCCATCAATAGGGCAGTGCCGAGTACCCAGAGCCACATGTAGAGCAGGGGATTGACGCGGTCGACGCCGGCTTTGTCGACGACCGAGTAGATGCCGATCGTCAGCCCGGTGAGCAGCGCGAGGCGGGTGCCGGGAGTCGTGACGAGAGCGCGGAAGGGCCGGGTGAGGGCGCGGAACGTCAGGCGGGCGGTGTTGAGCAGGTAGACGCCGGTGATGACCAGTAACACGCCGGCGATGCCAGGTCCGGTGGGGGTCTCGCCGAGGAAGATGAGGGCGATGATGAGCACGAACAGCGGGCCGGTGCCGCGGGCGAGGGGGTAGGCGACGGAGAGGTCGGTGCGGGCGAGGGCGCCGCCGAGGAAGAGGAAGTAGAAGACGTGGATGACGGCGGAGGCGGCGATGAAGATCCAGCCGTCGCCGGAAGGGGGTTGGGTGACAAGGAAGTAGACGGCGGCGGGGGCGAAGGCGAGGAGGCCGGCGACGATGGCGAGCCAGAGGAAGGCGCCCTGGTCGCGGGAGCGCTTGGCGAGGAGGTTCCAGCCGGAGTGGAAGAAGGCGGAGACGAGGACGAGGGCGAGGGCGGCGAGATCCATCTAGGGATTTGCCGGCGAGAGGTTGGCGGATGTGGCGGCACCGGCGGTGGTTGGCTGGTGCGCGGCGATGACGACGTGGTGGCGGTCGCCGGAGCGGTAGATAAACAGGCGGTGGGGGATGTCGCCGCCAAGTTTCGTTTGGAGGCGGGCGGCGACTACGTGGCCGGGCTCGGGGAAGCCGCGGCAGCGGACGGTGATTTCACCGCAGTTGAGCTGGCGGAGGCGGGCGGCGATGGCGCGCTCGGAGAACGGGAGGGCATCGATGACCCGGTAGTAGCGGGCGAAGGGGGAGTCGGGGACGGTGGCGCTGGTCAGAAAGGCGATTTGCTGGGCGAGGCGGGCGTGGGCGATGCCGGTGGATTCGGCGAATGCGTTGAAGAGCCCGGAGCGGATGAGGGCCGGGTCGGACTCGGCGATGTAGGGACCGACGGGCTCGACCGGGAGGTAAGGGCCGGGCTCGTCGGCAAGTTCGGCGAGCGGCGCGGCGGCGGGATCGCCGGCGAGGATGGTGGCGCGGAAGGTGGCAGCGGCGGCGGAGTTGAGCGCGCCAGCCCAGATCACGGCTTCGCGCAGTTCGCCGGCGACGGATACGAATTCGATCTCGGCGTCAGGAAAAACATCGTGGAGAGCGGGGAGGGGGGTGGCGGGGGAGAGCTTGAGGGCGGCGGCGGGGACCCGGTTGATGGCGTCGCGGAGGAACTCGATGGAAGGGGCGAGGGCGTCGAGGGAGTTGCTGCGTCTGGCGGAGGAGCGCCGCGAAGGGTCGGCGTAGAGAGCGGCGAAGCCGTCGAGGGCGGCGGACCGGGCCGGGGCGGAGTGGCTTTGGACGTTCTGGTCGAGGCCCGCCTCGGCGAGGTTGCGGCCGAGCATGGCGGCGAGCAGGGGGTCGGCTTCGTAGGTTGTGACCGATGCGCCGGCACGGGCCAGCACCAAGGTGTCGCCGCCGAGCCCGGCGCAGAACTCGAGGATGGGGCTGAACGGGGCGAGTCGGCGGGCGCGATGGGCGGCGGTGGCGGCCGAGGAGGCCTGCTGGAGCGCGGTGGGGGTGTACCAACGGGGCGGATTGGAGCCGAACTTGCGCCGGGCAGCCGCCTGGCCGGCGACCAGGTCGATGGCCAGCGAGACCACGTCGGGCGGCCAGGCGGAGCGAAGTCGCTGGACGGTGGCGGGGAGGCGCGGGCCGCGCAGGTCGGCGGGGGCGAGACCGGAGAGGAGTTCCTGGCCACGGTGGCCGGCAAGCAGGTCCAGTGCTTCTTCATGTTGGGAGTCGGTCAATGCAGGCCGCCACCAGGGGGAACGGGGAATATCGCTACATATAATGGACCGTGGCAAGGATTCGGTGAGAAGTTGGAGCGGAACGGACCCGGCCGGTGAGCTTGAAACGATCGGAAACCTATCGGGCGACCGGGTTTGTGCTGCGGCGGCACGACCTGGGCGAGGCCGATCGGATCGTGACGCTGTACACTAGCGAGCACGGCAAGCGGCGGGCGGTGGCGAAGGGAGTGCGCAAGCAGCAGAGCCGGCTGACCGGGCATATCGAGCTGTTCACGAAGGTGGATGTGTACCTGGCCGTCGGCGCAAATCTGGATGTGCTGACGCAGGCCGAGGCGCTGATAACTTATCCGCAACTGGCGGGCGACCTGGAGCGGTTTGCCCAGGCGTCGTGGGCCGGCGAGACGCTGGATCGATTGACGCCGGAGTCGGAGGCGGACGGGTACATGTTCGACCTGTTCGGAGTGGCGCTGGCGGCCATCGCGACGGCGGATCGGCCCGGGCTGCACCTGCGGCAGTTCGAGTTGCAGGCGCTGACACGCGCCGGCTACCGGCCGCACCTGGAGGTCTGCGTGGAGTGCGGCGAGGCGCTGGAGGAGGTAACGAATCGCTTCGCGCCGCTTGCCGGGGGCGTGGTCTGCCCGAGCTGCCGGACAGAGGGGATGTCGATGCCGGTGACGCCAAGGGCGCTCAAGTCGCTGCGATGGCTGCTGGGCGCAGACCCGGGCTCGGCCGGGCGCCTGAACACGGACCCGGAATTGGAGCGGGAATTGGAGGGCCTGCTGAAGGCCTACGTGACCGCCGTGCTGGGGACGGAGTCCCGCTCGGCGCAACTGCTGGACAGAGTGCGCCTGCCACAGGCGGATCTTTCGGAATGATTGCGCATCGCCGACGGCTCGCGAGCCGGTAACCCCGGTGCGCGGGGTGCCATATGTGCTGCGGTTGTTTGGCGCCGGACTGACGCGGCCGAAGGTGCGGATTCCGGGGATGGACATGGCCGGGATAGTCGAGCAGGTGGGGTCGGGGGTCGAGCGGCTGAAGGTGGGCGACGAGGTGTTCGGGGAGACATTGAGCGCCAGTCGCCGGGACAACGCCGGGGCCTTCGCCGAGTTCGTGGCCGTGCCGGAAGAAGTGCTGCTAAAGAAGCCGGAAGGGCTGTCGTTCGTGGATGCGGCAGCGGTGCCGACATCAGGTTTCGTGGCCCTGCAGGCGGTGAAGGCGCAGGCGGAAGTGCAGGCGGGGCAGCGGGTGCTGGTGAACGGGGCGGCCGGCGACGGCGGGGCCTTTGCGGTGCAGCTCGCGAAGGCCTATGGAGCGGAGGTGACGGCGGTGGACAGCGGCGAAAAGTTGGAGATGCTGCGGTCAATCGGGGCGGACCACGTGGTGGACTACCGGCAGCAGGACTACACCCGGATGGGTCTGCGCTACGACGCGATCGCGGATGTGGCGGCGAAGCGCTCGCTAAAGGAGTGCGCGCGGGCGCTGACGCCGAACGGCATCTACGTGCCGACCGGCGACCAGGGCGGGCGCTGGATCGGCGCCTTCGGGGACATGCTGCGGATATACGCGATGTCGCTGTTCGTGAGTCAGCGGCTGGGCGGATTCGTGACCCTGGGTAAGCGCGGGGCGCTGCAGGAACTGAAGGACCTGATTGAGGCCGGGAAGTTGCGGCCGGTGATCGATCGGACATATCCGCTGGAGGAGGCGGCGGAGGCGATTTGGCAGCTGGAAAAGGGGCGGGTGCTGGGGAAGATCGTGCTAACGGTCTGAGGCGGGCGAATCGAAGCCGCTGGCAAAAAGAACCGGCGGAGCCGGCGGCGGATGCCGGAGAGGTAATGTGCAGAGCGGACCTGAGTCCGCCGGTAGACAAAATCGGCCAAGCCGGCGGGAGACGCGGTTGACGGCAGAGGGCATAATCGCGAGACCCACCTAACTCACCCGCGCCTCGACGCGCACCGGACAGGACGGCATGGCAAAGAACGACACGATGGAAAAGCTGGTCTCGCTGGCGAAACGGCGCGGCTATGTGTTCGCGAGCTCGGAAATCTACGGCGGCTTCGGCAGCACCTGGGACTACGGTCCGCTGGGCGCGGAGTTGATTCGCAACGTCAAGGAAGCCTGGTGGCGGGACGTGGTGCTGGCGCACGACAACGTGGTGGGACTGAATGCCTCGATCCTGATGGCCCCGGAAGTCTGGAAGGCGTCGGGGCACGTGGACCACTTCTCCGATCCGCTGATCGAGTGCGGAAACTGCCGAAAGCGCTTTCGCACCGACGACCTTGCCAACCCGGAGCAGTGCCCAGTGTGCGGGAAGAAGGAACTGGGCGAGGCGCGCCAGTTCAACACCATGTTCAAGACCTTCGTCGGGCCGGTGGAGGGGGACGCCGCCGTGGCCTACCTGCGGCCGGAAACCGCGCAGGCGATCTTCGTGAACTTCAAGAACGTGCAGCAGTCGGCCCGGGGGCGGTTGCCGTTCGGGATCGCGCAGATCGGCAAGGCCTTTCGCAACGAGATCACGACCGGGAACTTCCTGTTTCGGACCCGCGAGTTCGAACAGATGGAGATGGAGTTCTTCGTGGAGCCGGAGGACGACGAGCGGTGGTTTGAGTTCTGGGTGAAGGAGCGGATGGAGTGGTTCCAGCGCTACGGAATCCCGGCGGGAAAGCTGCGGCTGCGGGCCCACGACCCGGATGAACTGGCGCACTACTCGCGCGGCACCAGTGACATCGAGTTTGATTTCCCCTTCGGCTGGAGCGAGATCGAAGGCATCGCCCGGCGCGGCGACTACGACCTGCGCCAGCACCAGGAAACGTCGGGCAAGGACATGACCTATTTCGACCAGGCCAAGAACGAGCACGTTCTGCCCTGGGTGGTGGAGCCGTCGGCGGGGGTGGATCGGGGAGCGCTGGCGTTCCTGACCGAGGCCTACGCGGAGGAGGAAGTGGAGTCGGCCAAGGGCAAGCTGGAAACCCGCACCGTGCTGCGGCTGGATCCAAGGCTGGCCCCGACCAAGGTGGCCTTCTTCCCGCTGATCAAGAAGGAGTCGCTGCAGGAACTGGCCCACCGGCTACAGGACGAGGCGCGCTTCGAGTGGATGACCTTCTACGATGAGACCGGGGCCATCGGCCGGCGCTACCGCCGCCAGGATGAGGTCGGGACGCCCTTTTGCGTGACCGTGGATTTCGACTCGCTGGAGGATGACGCGGTGACCGTGCGCGATCGCGACACGCTTAAACAGGACCGGGTGGGGGTCGGCGAGTTGATGACCTACCTGCGCGAAAAACTCGCCTGGCGGTAGGCACAGCCTACTTTCTTGATCTGGAAGCTTCGGGGAAGCTTCCAGATGCCGGATACGGACCGGGTTCCTGATTACGCCTGCGTCGGGGAAGACGGTTGCCTTCAGACCACCCAAAGCCCCAAGCCGGAAGCTTCGGAGCAGGTGGCGGTTTTAAGAGCTTAGGCGTGGCCCGTAGGGGCCAATCACCAGCTTTGAGGCGACACCCTGCCGGCGGCTGAAGTTCAATCCCCAAGCCGAAGGCTTCAAAAAGAACAGCCTGTGGCTGCTACTGGAGGCGGACGACCCGGGGCTGTACGGAGGCGTCGTAGAGGGTGAGATCGACGCCGGAAACGACGACCAGGCGGCCGTCCCACGCAACGTGGACGGCGTCCTCGGAGGCGAGCAGGGAGACAACGAGATCGGCCTGGCTGAGTGGCAGGATGCTGATGGCGGAGAGTCGGCCGCCGCCGGCAACCAGCAGCAGACTGCCGGCGACTTCGACTTCGAGGTCGTAGTTGCCCGGGGCGCGGACCCGGGACAGGCGGCCGAGCCCGGGGACGCGCAGGTACTGGACGAGCCGGGGATCGGCGGGATTGGCGAGGTCGTAGACAAGGATACCGTAGCGGGGGTCGCCGCCAACCTCGCCGGACAAGAAGGCGAGGCCTTCGTCGAGGGTGACCTTGGCGAAGCCGATCTCCTTGGCGAAGGTCGCGGCAATCTGGATGTCCTCGGGACTGGAAACGTCGAGGACGGTCATCGGGGCGTCGCCGCCGGAGACGACGGCGAGGCCGTTTTCGACGGCGACGCCGCCGAAGGTCTCGCAACGAATCCCCGGCGGGACCAGTAGCTCGCGAGGCTCGGCGGGCTCGGACATGTCGTAGGCGCGTAGCGGGATGTCGTCGCCGACGTGGAGGACCAGGAGGAGATCGCCTTCGACGACGACGTCGTCGGGCGAGCCGGGGATGGTGGTGATGAGGACCGGGTTGTCGATGTCTCCGACATCGACAACGTGCAGGCCGGCGCCCTTGGCGCTGAGGTAGGCGAGGTTGTCGGCAAGAGCGACGTTGGTAGAGGAGCCATCGAGCGGGAGGTTGGCGACGACGCCCGGGGTGGGGGTGCGGGCAGGGTGCGGGGTACGGGTGAATACGCGGGTAGGGGTGGCGGTGGCGGTGGGAGTGAGGGTCGGGTATATCGGCAGGCCGCTGGTGGGATCGAGGATCGGGTCGCCGGTCTCGGGGTCGAGCATCGGCGTCAGGACCGGAGCCGGGATCACCTCCTCTTCTTCGCTACCTACCGAGGAACAGACACCCCTGCACGGTTACGGTGAGGGCTCTGGCAAGCAACAGCAGACGGCGTATCAAAAGCGGCGCGATCCGGTCTTGTCGGATAGGGAATGCTATCGGTCTGAAGGGGATCACTCAACGTAAGGATCGGCTATTTGCGCACCCAACTGCTATGCGCTACTTTGAGCGCCCTTAACAAGGAGAGCGATAACAGAGTAGAAGCCGGGAGGCTACGGCATGGCAAAGGACGTGGGTTTCACGACGATGGGGGACGTGCTGGGGGACGGAGCCGCGCCGGAGATCGGGATCGGCATGATCGGCTATGCCTTCATGGGCAAGGCCCACTCGAACGGCTACAAGACGATCCCGAGCATGATGTACCCGCCGCCGGCGATCCCGGTGCTGAAGAGCATGGCGGGACGCAATGAGGAGGCGGTTGCGGCGGCGGCGAAGCGCTTCGGCTGGGAACGGCACACGACCGACTGGCGCGACCTGATCGCCGATGACGACATCCAGGTCTTGGACAACGGCGGTCCGAACAACATGCACCTGGAGCCGACGCTGGCGGCGCTGGCGGCTGGCAAGCACGTGATCTGTGAGAAGCCGCTGGGGCGCAACCCGGGGGAATCGAAGCAGATGTGGGACGCAGCCGAGGCCGCCGGGCTGAAGCACATGGCGGCCTTCAACTATCGCTTCGTGCCGGCGATCATCCAGGCCCGCAAGCTCGTAAAGGACGGCGTGATCGGCGAGGTTTTTCATTTCCGGGCGCGCTACGCGCAGGAATGGATCATTGACCCGAACTTCCCGCTGATCTGGCGGCTGGACAAGGACGTTTCGGGCAGCGGCGTGCTGGGCGACCTGGGCTCGCACACGCTGGACCTAGCACGCTTCATAGTGGGCGAGATCAGCGCGGTTAACGGCCGGATGAAGACCTTCATTAAAGAGCGTCCAACCGCCGAGGATCCGAGCAAGACGGGGCCGGTGACGGTGGATGACGCCTACATGGCGTTGCTGGAGTTTGAGAACGGGGCGATCGGCTCGGTGGAGGCGACGCGCTTCGGCAACGGCCGCAAGAACGGCAACCGCTTTGAGATCAACGGCTCGCTGGGCTCGATCAGCTACAACATGGAGCAGTTCAACGAGCTTGAGGTGTACATCGCGGATACGGAACCGGCGGAGGCCAACGGCTTCCGCAAGGTGCTGGTGACCGAGGCGTTTCACCCGTACTGGGAGAACTGGTGGCCGCACGGGCACATCATCGGCTGGGAGCACACCTTCGTGCACGAGTTGCACCACTTCCTGGACTGCATCGTGAACGACAAGGACGTGGCCCCGATGGGAGCGACGTTCGAGGACGGCTACAAATGTGACACGATCCTGGCGGCGATTGCGGAATCGGACGCCAATGGCGGGGCGCGGGTGGAGATTTCGTACTAGCAGCGCTCGGATTGAGCAGGAGGCGACGCGATGAAGATTGGTGTTTTCGCGGTTCTGATGAGCGGGCAGCCGCTGGAGCAGGTGGCAGCCTACCTGAACGGACTGGGAGTGGAGGCGATTGAGCTGGGCTGCGGGGGATATCCGGGGAATGCGCACTGCGACAGCGCGGACCTGCTGGCGAATCCGGAGAAGATCGATCAGCTGAAGGAAGTGCTGGCGAGGAACGAGCTGGAACTGTCCGCCCTGAGCATGCACGGTAACCCGATCCACCCGGATAAGGATTTCGCGGCGGCCCACGCCAAGGACCACGAGAACGCGGTGCTGCTGGCGGAGAAGCTGGGAATCGACACGGTGATCACCTTTTCGGGCTGCCCCGGTGATAGCCCCGGAGCGAAGTACCCGAACTGGGTAACGTGCGCCTGGCCGCCGGACTACCCGGAGATACTGGAGTACCAGTGGGACGAGGTGCTGGTGCCGTTCTGGAAGGAGGCGGCGGCGTTTGCCCGCGACCACGGGGTGACCAAGATCGCGCTGGAAATGCACCCGGGATTCTGCGTCTACAACACCGACTCGCTGCTGCGCCTGCGGGAGGCGGTGGGGCCGGAGATCGGCGCGAACTACGACCCGAGTCACCTCTGGTGGCAGGGGATTGACGTGCAGACATCGATGCGCACGATCGGGCTGGCCGGGGCGATGCACCACTTCCACGCCAAGGACACCAAGATCGACGAGCAAAACACCCGCCGCACCGGCGCCCTGGACACGCGACCGTATACGGACGAGATCAACCGTTCGTGGCTGTTCCGCTCGATCGGCTACGGCCACGGGATCGACGCCTGGAAGGAAATAGTGAGCGAACTGCGCCTGATCGGCTACGACGGCGCGCTGAGTATCGAGCACGAGGACAGCCTGCTCTCGGCCAATGAAGGCCTGGAGAAGGGCATTGAAGTCTTGAAGCAAGCGCTGGTTACCGAGCCGGCGGGCGAAGCGTACTGGGCCTAGTCCCTACTAGAACCACAGGAGAAGTACCGATGGCGACCTTCAAACTGGCGTGTCATCAGATCACGTGGGGACGCGATCTGGACGGAGCGCTGAATGACATCAGCGAGTTCGGCTACAAGGGCACGGAGACGTTTGCCTTTGTGATCGACGACTACGTCGGGCGCGAGGATGAACTGATCGAGAAGATCAAGGGCAAGGGCCTGCAACTGACGGCGCTGTACGGCGGCGGCAACATGCACGTGGCCGGCGAAGAGAAGGAAGTAATCGAGAAGAACCTGGAGATCGCGAGATTCCTGAAGCTGGCCGGCGCGGACCGGCTGGTGCTGGGGCCGGGGCGGGGTCGGCCGGAGCCGCGGCCGTCGGACGAGGAGATCAAGACGATGGCGCGGGTGGCGGAGGAAATCGGCAGGGCCTGTCTGGACATGGGAATCGTGGCCGGCATCCACCCCCACTGGGGCACGCCGGTGCAGACTCGCGAGGACATTACCCGCACGTTTGACGCGGTGGACACGAGCATCGTGAAGATGGTGCTGGACCCGGCGCACATGGCCAAGGCCGACGCTGACCCGCTGGAGGTCGTGCAGACGTACAAGGACATCATCACCTACGTACACATCAAGGACTATTCGCCGGAGCTGGACACCGAGGACGCGGTGAAGCCGGTTGGCCAGGACAACGCGCCGTCGCTGGCGTTCTTCAGCGAGCTGGGCCGCGGGATCGTGGATACGCCGGGCTTCGTGGACGAGCTGCGCAAGGCCGACTACGACGGCTGGCTGACGATCGAGCTGGACCGCACCCAGACGACGCCGCGTGAAAGCCTGGCGGAGAACACCACGTACCTCAAAGAGGTGATGGGATTCGAAATCGGCGACGAAAACCACTAGAGCGCATCCAGAGATTCGAAAAAGGAACGAGTAGATGATTAACGTCGGAATCGTGGGCTGCGGACGGATCGTGGAGGACGGCCATGCGCTGGCCTTCAATGATCTGGAGGACCGGTTCAACGTGGTGGCGATCGCGGATGCGACGCCGGAACGGCTGGATACGGTGGGCGACATGCTGGATGTGCCCAAGGACAAGCGCCTGGCGGACTGGAACGAACTGCTGGCGCTGGACGAAGTGGAACTGGTCGATATGGCGCTGCCGCACTTCCTGCACCTGGAGTCGGCGGTGGCGGCGGCGAAGTCGG
>JASLPR010000011.1 GCA_030744875.1 Chloroflexota bacterium | reverse complement strand
GGCCCGATTTCGCCGGAACCGACGGTCCGCCGGTCGACGTGGGAGACGGCCGATATCTGCGCGCCGGTGCCACAGAGAAACAACTCGTCGGCGATGTACAGCTCGGTGCGGTCGATGGAGCGCTCGACGGTTTCAAGGCCCATTTCGTCGCGGGCCAACTGGATCACCGTGGCCCGGGTGATGCCTTCGAGGATATTCTCGGAGTGCGACGGGGAGATGAGCTTGCCGTCACGGATGATGAAAAGGTTCTCGCCGGAGCCCTCGCTGACGTGGCCACTGGCCGTGAGCATGATGGCCTCGTCGTAGCCGTTCTCTTCGGCCTCGGTGCGGGCCAGGGCGGAGTTGATGTACAGGCCGGTGGCCTTGGCGCGGGCCGGGATCATGTTGTCGTCGATGCGCTGCCAGGAGCAAACGCCGCAACGGATGGGCTTGTTGACGTCGAGGTAGTCGCCAAAGGGCACCGCGTAGAGGAAGAAGTCATCGGGGAAGAACTCGATGCCGGTCTCGGTCCGCCGGGCCATGCTGAGGCCGACGATCTCGGTGCTCTTGTAAACGACCGGGCGGATGTAGACGTCGGTGCGGTACCCGTTGCGAGCAGCGACGTTGCTGGCGATTTCGACGAGTTCTTCGACCGAGAAGCGCAGGTTCATACGCAGGATCCGCGCCGAACGATGCAGGCGCTCGAAGTGCTCGGCGACGCGGAACAGATATAGTTGCTCGTCGTCTTCGTTCCAGTAGCCGCGGATTCCCTCGAAGGCGCCGGTGCCGTAGTTGAGGGCGTGGGTCTTTACGCTGACTTTGGCGTCGGCGATGGGAACGTATTCACCTTCAAAGAACGCCCATTCTTCGGCCATGCGGTCCCTATCCTCACTCAGCGCCGGGAGCGAGTGGCGACGGTGTCGCCAATCGCGCGCGGTTGTACTGCCCCGGCCAAACGGTGGCGAATTATACATTCCGGCCACGGCCCCGAGCTGATCGCGGACGCGGGTTCGGCTAGAAGAGGCGCCGGCACAGGAAGATCAGGTCGCCACGCAAATCGTTGGTCGCGTGGAATTGGTGGAAGTCCCACTTCTCGTAAAGCTTGCGGGCGTATTCGTTGGGCCGGTCGACGCCAATCACCATGACCGAGCGGCCGAAGCGGCTGGCGGCGGTGGAGGCGGCCTCGACCAGCGCCCGGGCGATGCCCTGGCGGCGGTACTTTTCCATGACGAACAGGGTATGCACGTAGCACTCGGTGCGGCCATCGGCGATGCCGGGGTCGATGTTGCGGTAGCGGGTCCAGACCTGGCCGACGAGTTCGCCGCCGGGTTGCGCGAGGGCGACCTGGCAGCCCTGGATGCCGCGGTCGATTTCGTCGAAGTAGCGATCCAGGACGCGCATCTGGCTCGGAGCGCGGAGTTCGCCCCAGTGGAAGCTGAGTTCGTAGCTGTCACCAGGGCGGCCGGGACGGATCAAGTACGAGGGGCGTTCGCGGGTGTCATCCCCGCGGATCGCATCACGAACTTGAGTCATCTGGCATCCACCCCCTAGGCGCCTCGTCATCCAGATTGTACGGGCGCAAGCGCAAAACGCCTACGCGTCTTGATGGGTGGACTACGATGGGACGGCGACTGCGGGCGGATGGACGCCAGCCCCGGAAAGGTCCGGAATGTCGGAATCGACCGCGACGGCGGATTTGATATCGATGGGCGAGTGCATGGTGGAGCTATCGACGCGGGAGCCGCTGCGGCAGGCGCCGTCGTTCACCCGGGGCTTCGGCGGGGACGCGCTAAACTTGGCGGCCATGGCGGCACAACTAGGCACCCGGGCGGCCTACCTGACGGCGGTGGCGGACGACCCTTTTGGCGACTACCTGCTGGACGGCTGGCGCGGGACCGGGGTGGATGTGTCGCTGGTGCGCAACGTGGGTGGCTACAACGGCCTGTACCTGATGGCGGCGCTGCAGACGGGCGAGCGGGAAATCATCTACTACCGGGAGGGCAGCGCAGCGGCGCGGATGACGCCGGAAATGCTGCCCACGGAGGCGCTGCGAAACGTGCAACTCTTTCATACCAGCAGCATCACCCAGGCGATTTCGGAGTCAAGCCGCAAGGCTGTGCGGGCGGCGATTGAAACTGTTAAGGACACTGGCGGCGCGGTGAGCTACGACGTCAACTATCGGCGGTTGCTGTGGGAGCCGGCGGCGGCGCGGGCGGCGGTGGAGGAGGTGCTGCCGCTGGTGGACATCCTGCTGCCGAGCGTGCCGGAGGACACCGGGCCGCTGTTCGGGTTGGAGGATCCGGCCAAGGTGGTGGATTACTTTCGGGCGAAGGGTGTGCCGGTGGTGATCGCCAAGGCCGGCCCGCTGGGGGCGTGGGGCGGCTGGGAGGACGAGACCCGGCACTGGCCGCCGGAGGCGACGAAGGTGGTGGACGCGATCGGCGCCGGGGACGCGTTCTGTGGCGCGTTCCTGCACGGCCGGCTGGCGGGGCTAGGTCCGGAAGACTGCGGAACGCTGGCATCGGTGGCGGCGGGACTGAGCGTGGGGCAAACGGGGACCGCCGGGGGGCTGCCGTCGCGGGAAGCGGTGGTCGCGGCGCTGGCCGGCCGGGTGGAGCTGCCATGAGCGATCTGCCGGTGACGAACTACGCGGTGGCGGGGCAGGAACTGGCGGAGTTGCTGGAGCGCGAGTGGCTGGTAACGAACGGCATCGGTGGCTACGCCGCGGGGACGCTGAGCGGTACCAACACGCGCCGCTATCACGGATTGCTGGTGGCGGCGACGGAGCCGCCGGTCGGCCGGCAGGTGCGATTGGCGAACCTGGTCGAGGAAGTCGTCGTCGACGGCGCGCACCACGACCTCTCCACCAACGAATTCGCCGACGGCACCCTGCACCCGCGGGGATGGGGGGCGCTGACGCGATTCCGCCTGATCGGGAACCGGCCGGAGTTCAGCTATTGGGTGGGCGACGCCGAGCTCATGAAGACCGTCTGGATGGACCACGGGAGCAACCGGACCCGGGTGCGATACGCGCTGCGTGGTGGGGCGGCGGAGTTGCGGATCCGGGCGCTGGTGACCGACCGGGATTTTCACTCCGAGACCCGGGCGGATGTCTTGGGAAGTTTTTCGGCGGAGCACGATGGGCGGGGGATCGTGGTGCGGCGCGACGGGGCGACGGTGCTGCGGCTGGGGACGGATGGCGATTTTCAGTTTGAGCCGGAGGGCGACTGGTTCTGGGGCCTGGCGCACCGCAAGGAACGCGCCCGCGGATTCGACTGCCTGGAGGACCTGTGGTGCCCGGGAACGCTGTCGATCCGGCTGGAAGACGGCGACTCGTTTGCGCTGGCGCTGGATGCCGGTGAGGGCGAAGCGGCGGCGGGCGGGGAGTCGTTGGGCGCCTTCGACGAGCGGCAGAAAGCCCTGGTCGCGCCGCTGGCCGACCCGGTCGAAAAACGCCTGGCGCTGGCGGCGGATCAGTTCCTAGTGGCGCGCGGCGGGCGGGCGGTGGGGACGGTGATCGCCGGCTACCACTGGTTCGGCGACTGGGGCCGGGACACCATGATCGCCCTGCCGGGGCGGGCCCTGCCGACCGGGCGCGCGGCCCAGATGCGGGAGATATTACTGGAGTACGGCGAGTACGTGGACCGGGGCATGATCCCCAACCGCTTCCCCGATTTCGGCACCGAGCCGAGCTACAACACCGTGGACGCGACCCTGTGGTGGTTCGAGGCGGTGGCCCGCTACCTGGAAGCGACCGCGGACCACACCCTGCTGGACGATCTGCTGATGAAGATGGTGAGCGTGGTCGAGGAGCACGACCGCGGCACGCGCTACGGAATCGGCGTGGACCCGGAGGACGGCCTGCTGCGCGCCGGTGAACCGGGAGTGCAACTGACCTGGATGGACGCCAAGGTGGGCGACTGGGTTGTGACACCCCGGATCGGCAAGGCGGTGGAGATCAACGCGCTGTGGTACTCGGCGCTGCGCTCGCTGGGGGAGTGGCTGGAACGGGTGGGGCTGAATTCGCAGCGGACCCGCGAGAAGGCGGACCGGGTGGCGGTGTCGTTCCGGGCGCGGTTCTGGGATTCCGGGCTGGGGCACCTGTACGACGTGGTGGACGGGCCGCGGGGCGATGACGCGGCGCTGAGGCCGAATCAACTGCTGGCGCTGTCGCTGACCCACCCGCTGCTGCACGGCGAGATCGCGCGCTCGATCGTGAGCCGGGTCCGCGAGGAACTGTTGACCGAGTTCGGGTTGCGGACGCTGTCGCCAAAGCACCCGGACTACGCGGCGCGCTATGAGGGCGGGCCGCTGAAGCGGGACGGCGGCTATCACCAGGGGACGGTTTGGCCGTGGCCGGTCGGCGCCTACGTGGACGCCCACCTGCACGCCTTCGGGTCGGCGGACGGGCTGGAAGGCGTGCTCGACGGGCTGCTGGGGTCGCTGGACGCGGCCGGGCTGGGGTCGATCAGCGAGGTCTACAACGGCGACGCGCCGCACCGGCCGGATGGCTGCGTGGCGCAGAGCTGGAGCGTGGCGGAGGTGCTGCGGGCCTACGGCCGGCTGCGCGACGCGGACGCCGTTACCTGGTCTTCGGCCGCCCGACGACGCGATCGACTACGTCGAACAGCGCCTTGCGCTCGTCTTCGGTGAGGCGCTCGTCGCTGGCCAGGTGGTCAGCCTTGCGGATGACCTCGGCCAGGTGGACTTGGAGGTTCTCCCAGGCTTTGAGATTGACCTCGGCGAGTACGGTGACGGTGTCGGGATCGAGGGCGGCGCCCAGCGCCAGGCGGAGATGCACCAGGCAGAGGCCGTTGCTGGCGCGGTACTTGTCCAGCAAGAGCGGATCGTGCAGGTAAGTGGTGAGCGCCGACACGTAGCGGGCCTCGGAGCGGTCCTGCTCGCGGCAGGCCGGGCAGGACTCGGGAATGGAGAAGACCGGGGCCTCGCGGTGGCCGCGACGCTCGTACCACAGGCGCCGCAGCGGCGCCGGCATGAGCGAGCGGGCGTAGCCGGGATCGGCGGACTGTAATTCCTTCTGTAGCTTCTTGAGGATGTCGGCGTAGGTGATGGAAACGGCCAAGGTGTCCATCTCTTCCAGAAGCTGGTGGGCGTGGCGGTTGCAGTAGCCGTTGGCGTCGCGGAGGGTCTGGCGGACATCGACGTCGGTGACGTTCTCCTCGCAGTAGGTGCGCAGGTAGCGGCGGACCGTGCGGGCGGCCAGCCAGCAGACCGGGCACTCTTCGTTGTGCAGGGCTTCGTAAAGCTCGGCGAAGGTGGGTTCTTTGCTGGAGAAACGCGGGTCGGACCAGTCGATTTCGAAGCGCTCGACCTTGCGGCCGCCGCTGTAATCGGAAGGTAGAGGCTTGCGTGGTGGTGTCATCGGCTCGGGTTGGTGGGGCGACGGGGCGCCGATTTGTAGGCTCGGGGTGCCGGTTACCGCGATATACTCGGCGGCACCACCCAAGAGTCTAATGGCTCGCTCCCCTAGGTACGGTCGCGCCTTGCCGCTCAGCCCCGAAGATCTACAGAAACGCCTGGATACGCTGGATTTGCCGCAGGAGGCGACGGCGACGGCGCGGGCGCGGGTGGCGAGCATCCAGGGGACGGAGTCGACCTCGCTGGAGTATGTGGACACCCACTACTACCTGGACCACCTGCTGCGCCTGCCCTGGGGCGATGCGCCGGCGACGAAGGTCGATCCGCTGACCCTGGCCGGGCAGTTGCGGATGGGGCACTACACGCCGGAGTTCGTGCAGGAGGCGCTGGTGGAGTTCCTGGCGTCGGCCTATTCACAGCCGACCAATGGCGGGCTGGCGCGGCTGCCGGTGCCGGTGCTGGCGGGTCCGGAGGGGACCGGGAAACGAACCCTAGGGCGCAAGATCGGCGCGGCGATCGGCCGGCCGGTGGAAGTGGTGGATCTGCGCCTGATGGCCAACGACGCCGGGCTGTTCGGGGCGATGTCGGAACGCGGGCGCGGGCAGCCGGGGGCGATTGTGAATGCGCTACAGCAGGCGGATCGGCGAGACGCGGTAGTGGTGCTGGCGAACCTTGAGTGGGCGATTCGCACCTGGGAGGATCACGGGCTGTCGGTGATCAACCTGGTTTTCAACGCCAGCGAACGGGCGCGCTTTCGCGATCGCTTCCTGGATGTGGAGTTTGACTTGGGCAGCGTGCTGTTCGTGATAACCACCAACGCGCTGGATTTCCTGCCGCCGGAGGTCTACTCAAAGGTGCTGCCGGTGGAGTGCACCGGCTACGTGGCGGCGCGCAAGCTGGAACTGCTGGAGGAGCAACTGCTGCCGGCGCTGCTGGCGAAGCACGGGCTGGCGGCGGACGATTTTGACCTGCAGGAGGACGCTGCGACGGTGCTGGTGAAGGAATACGCCCACGAGGCCGGGGTGGCGATCCTGGAGGCGGTGCTGGACGAGGCCTGCCGCAAGGTGGCAGCCGGGAAACTGCTGAAGAAGCCCCCGCCGGAACGCATCGACCCGGAGGTGGTGCGGGAATTGCTGGGGGTCCCTCGAAAATACCTGGGCACGCTGGACCAACTGGGGCAGCCGGGGATGGCCAAGGGCATCCTGGGCTCGATCGAGGGGGCGTCAGTGGAGATGCTGGAAGTGGCCACGGTGCCGGGTTCGCGCGGATTTACGGTGGCCGGTCAGCAGATGGACGAGATGGGCCGGGTTATCGACGTGGCCTACAACTTCGTGCGCTCGCGGATGACCGAGTTGGACATCTCGGCGCGCCAGCTATACGAGTACGGCTACACCTTCAATCACCGGATCGCCGGGGACAACCGCGACGCGCCGGCGATGTCGCTGGCGGTGCTGGTGGCGCTGGTGTCGGCGTTGCGCGACAAGCTGGTCGATCCGGAACTGGCATTGACCGGCGACATGGCGCTGGGCGGCAAGGTGCTGGGCGTGGGCGGGCTGGATCACAAGCTGCTGGCGGCTCACCGGCATGGGATCCGCCGGATGATCATTCCCCGGGCCAACGAGCCGGATCTGGACGACCTGCCAGACAGCCTGGCGAGCGAGATGAGCATCGTCACCGTCGGCGATGTGGAGCAGGCGCTCCGCATCGCGTTGCAGTAGCGGGTATTGTTTGCCGATGGTTGAGCGCAAAGAAAAGAGTCCCGATGGATTCGCCGGGCGGAAGAGACACTGAGTAGATGTTTGGCGTAGGCACGTTTGAAATAGTCCTAGTGCTGGCGATTGCTTTGATCGTGCTGGGGCCCGACCGGCTGCCCCAAGCGATGGGCACGGTGGGGCGGTGGGTGCGAGAGTTGCGGAGGCTGACCGGCGAATTCCGCAAGGAATTCGACGAGGAAATACTGATGCTGCAGGGCGAGGTGGACATGTTGCGGCAGGAGGCCGAACTAACCCGCCAGGAGCTGCAGGACATCCAGGCGGATCTGGTGGAGACGGTCGGCGGGGTGCAGGCGGACCTGGAGGAGGCCGGCGAAGACATCAAGTCGGAATTGAACATGGCCGAGGACATCATTCAGGGTGCGGACGAGGATTCGACGGCCATCGCGATGCCGACGCCGGTGTCGAAAGACCGGACCCGACCGGAAACGGCGGACCCGGCGGACGCAATGTACACCGCCATCCAGGATGCCTTCACCGGCGTCAACGGCCGGGTGGCGACTTCGCCGCTGCCGGTGGTGCCGGAGCCGGCCCGGACCCCGCCGCAGGTGCCGACGCCTTCGACCCCGGCTGAATCGGTGCTGAACCTGGGCGGGCGGCTGGACACGCTGCACGCCGAGGTGGCGGACCTAGCGGAGGCGGGCTCAGAACAATCGGTGCAGCGGTTCGCGCCGCAGAGCGGGCAGTTCGGAGCGCTGCTGGAGGTGGTGGCGACGGCGGATGAGGAGACGCTGGAGAAGGCGCGCGCCGAAATTAGACGCCGGGCGGCGGCGGACGCGGTCAAGCTGGCGCACCTGAACGGCAAGGGGCCGGCGGGGATCGCACTGGCGTGGGCGGCGCAGCGGCAATCGCAGGTTCCGGACGGCTCGATCGATGTGGACACGCGGGAGGAGGGGCGGGTGCGGATTCGCATGAACGTCTGCCCCTACGGTCTGACAAAGGGCTCGGAGGTGCGGACCTGCAAATTGAGCAATGTTTACGACGAGGCGCTGACCGAGCAGATGGGGGTGGTGGGCAAGTACGAGCAACGGCTGACGACCATGCAGCCGTTCTGTGAGTTCGTGGTCCAAACCGTGGAGAAGGCGGCCGAGGTGCCGGAAGACGAGTGGGCGACGATGAACGTGATGGGCGGCCCAATCGCCACCGATCCGCGGACGCTGGCGGGCAAGCCGAACGGCCCGGCGGTGACCGAGGAAGTGCCGGCGGACGCGGAGTAGCGGGAAGCCCGGTTCCCGTGGCAGAGGGCGGAGGAGACCGGGAGGGGTGGGGGCTTGATGAGACGGCCCCCCGGGAAGAGCGCATACTTACGCGCGGCGATCGCGCGGGCTTTCCGGCGACGCCGCTTGCTGAACAAACTCGATTTGCCGGCGGTGCAGGGCTAGCGGCCACCGACCGGCGCAAACCAGAGGAGTGGTGAATCCGTGGCGAGGGTAGGCGCGGACGAGATCTTGCCGGACGGTCTGGGCGAAGTAGAGCGAATCGTGCTGTCGGCCGACGACCGCGGGATCGCCCGGGTTGCTAGGGCGCTGCCGCCGGACTTCTGCGGGCAGGCGGCGCGGCTGGTCCGGGACAACGGCGAACGGGTGATGCTAGTGACCGGTTTCTACGTGAACGGCGCCCCGGAGACCGACGGCCCGCCGGGAGCGGCGGCGCTGGGGCACGCGCTGTCGCGGCTGGGCGCCGAGGTGACGATGGTGACCGACGCCGTTTCGCAGGAGGTCCTGCGGGCGATCACCCCGCCGGCGATCCGCTGCGTGGAGTTCCCGACCGTCGGCGAGGCAAAGAGCGCCAAGCGGGCCGAGCAGTTGCTGGCAGAGATCAACCCGACCGCGATCGGCTTCATCGAGCGGCCGGGGCCGACGGCGAAGGGCGTCTACCTGAACCGCGGCAAAGAGGACATCACCAAATTCTGCGGGCTGACCCATCACCTGCTGGACGGCGAGATTCCGTCCTTTGGGGTCGGTGACGGCGGCAATGAAATGGGGATGGGCGCCTACGGCACGGTGCTGGTGGAGGAGGGGGTGCTGCCGGAACCCTGCGTGAGTGTAGTCGACGAGACGGTGATCGCAAGCATCTCCAACTGGGGCGCGCTGGGAATCGTGGCGGAACTGGCGCGAATGACCGACGAGCCACTGCTACCGCACCCGGAGATGGAGGAGGCGCGGCTGCGGGCGATGGTGCGGCTGGGGGCGGTGGACGGGGGTTTGGGCGAGAACCTGGTACGGGTGGACGGCCGCGACCTGGGCGAGTACCTGCGGGTGCTGACGGAACTGCGGCAGCTGGTGGGGCAGCGGGGAGAAATATCGTAGCGGGAGGCAAATGGACGCTGGTGGCGCTGCTGGCGCTGGTACTGGCGGGTTGCGCCGGGGAGGCGGTGGCGCCACCAGCGCCGGAGCCGGTGGTGGTGGTCGCCACGGTGCTCCGGGTGGTGGACGGGGACACTATCGAGGTGGATATCGACGGCACGGTGGAGCGACTGCGCTATATCGGGATCGACACGCCAGAGACCGAAACGAAGCAGTGCTGGGCGACGGGATCGTGCGGCTGGTCCCGGACGAGGAAGACCGCGACATCTACGGGCGGCTGCTGCGCTACGTGTATGTCGGTGAGACCTTCGTGAATCTGGAACTGGCCGAGCGCGGGGTGGCGGTGGTGATGCGGATCGCGCCGAATACGCGGCACGCGGATGAATTCAAGGAGGCGGTGGCGGCGGCCGAGAAGGCCGGCGTGGGCTGCCTGTGGGACGCCGAATCACTGGCGGCCGAGGCGGCGGCGCGGGCGGCGGCGACACGGACCCCGGTACCTACCGAACGGATCATGGTGACCAACCTGCACGCCAACGCGGCGGGCCGCGACCAGGAGAACCTGAACGACGAGTACGTGACGATCGTAAACTTGGGCCCGTACCTGGAGATCGGCGGCTGGAGCCTGAGCAACGAAGCCGACCACCGCTATACCTTCGCTGACTTCACTTGGGCGACCGGGGTGGAACTGCGTTTGCACACCGGCTCCGGAACGGACGGCGACGGGGCGTTCTACTGGGGGGCGTCGTCGCCGATCTGGAACAACACCGGGGACACGCTGCGCCTGGAAGACGCGACCGGGACGCAGGTGCTGGTGTACAGCTACACGGATTAGCCGGGTTCGGGCCGCGGCAAGAAATCTGAGATACTGCGGCCGGCGGGCGCTGCGCGCCCGACCCGACCCCGGATCGAACAATTACAGGGAGCAACATGGACGCCGAGCAACGCGATTTCTTGGAGAAGCTCATCGAGGCCCCGGGCCCGTCCGGCTACGAGCAGCCGGTGCGAGAGGAGTGGCGCAAATACACGGCGGAGTTCGCGGACGGCGTGGTGTCGGACCTGCACGGCAACGTGATCGCCACCCGCAATCCGGACGGCGCGCCCCGGGTGATGTTCGCCGGGCACTGCGACGAACTGGGTTTCCAAGTCAACTACATCGCCGATGAGGGATTCATCTACTTCAACACGATCGGCGGTCACGACGCCGGGTTGATTCCCGGCCGGCGGGTGGTGATCCACGCCGACAGCGGGCCGGTGCGGGGGGTGACGGGGCGGAAGGCGGTGCACGTGACGACGGCGGCGGAGCGCGGCAAGGCGGTGAAGGTGGAGGACATCTGGATCGATATCGGGGTGGCCGACCGGGAGGCGGCGGAGGAACTGGTGCGGGTGGGCGACGCGGTGACCTATGACCTGGGCATGCAGGAACTGCAGGACGACCTGGCGGTGGCGCGGGCGTTCGACAACAAGGTCGGGGCCTGGGTGGTGGCGGAGGCCCTGCGCCGGGCGCGGCCCGGGAAGCTCGATGCTGCGGTGGTGGTGGTGGCGACGGTGCAGGAGGAGATCGGCCTGCGCGGCGCGACCACCAGCGCCTTCGGCGTCGACCCGACCGTGGCGGTGGCGGTGGATGTCACCCATGCGACTGACTCGCCGGGCATGAACAAGAAGACCGTCGGCGACGTGAAGCTGGGCGGCGGCCCGGTGATCGCGCGCGGCGCCAATATCAACCCGGTGGTGGAGAAGATGCTGTTCGCGGCGGCGGCGGACGCCGGGATCGAGGTGCAGGTGGAGGCGGAATCGCGCGGTACCGGCACCGACGCGAACGCGATTCAGGTCTCCCGGGCCGGGGTGGCGACGGGGCTGGTGGGCGTGCCGCTGCGCTACATGCATTCGCCATCGGAGGTGATCTCGCTGGCGGATGCCGACGCGACCGCGACGCTGCTGGCGGCGTTCGCGGAGCGGGTGCGGGCGGACAGCGACTTCACACCCTAGCCGGTGCACGGAACGAAGGGGATTGAGTGAGAACGTTTCTGCGGCGACTGGTCCAGGCGGCGACGCTTGATCCGAAGCTGTATGACGAGTGCGTAAGCAATCCCCGCCTGGTTTGGCCGGCGCTGGTGATCGTGCTGGTGGGCGGGGTGGCGGGGACGCTGGGGCAGTACCCGGGCCGCAACGTCGAGACGGGCGCGTTGCTGGAAAATCTGTGGCGCGCGCCGTTGGTGTGGGCGGTGAGCTGGCCGGTGCTGGCCGGTGCGGCCTACGCGCTGGGCCGCTGGGGGCTGGACGGAAAAGGGTCGTTCGGCGGCCTGTTTCGCGGGCTTGGCTGGGCGTTCGCCCCGGGGATGCTGCAGATCGCCATCGGGCTGCGGGCATTGAGTTTCATGGCCTTCGCGGTGCCGATGGTTTGGATCGTGGCGGCCGGGATGGCGGCCACGGCGCGGACGCTGCGGATCTCCAGCTCGCGGGCGATGGTCGCGATGCTGGCGGCTTGGGCGGTGTGGTTGGTGGTGCAGTTCCTGGTGTACCTGGCCCTGGGAATGCTGCCCAGCTTTACTACCTGAATCGCGTCCGGCGCGCGGGATCGGTGGTGTCCGGCGCCCGAAGAGTCCCTGCTGTGACGGAGTCGGCGTAGTGAGAGGATCGGCGCAGGATGGCGACGCAACCCCGAAATCCGTTGGTGAACCGCATGCTCCGGGCGGCGCGGCTCGATCTGGCTCTGTACAGGGAGGTGGCGGATGACGAGACGGCGACGACCGAGGCGATTTTGGTGGTGGTGCTGGCGGCGGTGGCCAGCGGCATCGGCAGCGCGATCGGCTTCTACAGCAGCGGGGTCTTCTCCGGCCTGGCGAGCGGGATCGTGAGTTCGTTGGTCGGTTGGGCGATCATGACCTTTGTGACCTATCTGGTCGTGCGCATGATGTTTGGGTCCGGGGTCAGCTACCAGAACCTGTTGCGGCCGCTGGGATTCGCGCGGAGCCCGGGGATCCTCACCGTGTTCGGATTCGTGCTGTTCTTCGGCGGCCTGCTGCGGTTCCTGGTAATGATCTGGACGTTGGTCACCTGGATCATCGCGGTGCGCGAGGGCGCCCGGGTTTCGACGGGGGAGGCGGTGGCCACCGGAATAGTCTCCATCGTGGGGTTCATCCTGATCATGCGGGCGGTCGGGATCATGTTCGGTACTGGCTACGGGTTGTTTTATCGCGGAGCGGCCACGCTGAGATGAACCGAGCAATGAGACCAGGGTTGCCCGGAGGATTCATTTAGCAAGAGGCGGGAAGCGAACCGGAATCGGTATCGGCAGCCGAAGGACCGCGACCGGTTTCGACGCTAGGGGTGGGCGTAGATCGGGACGCGGGTTGGATGGCGTGGTGGGCGTGACAGGAGTCGAACCTGTGACCTCACGGATGTGAACCGTGCGCTCTAACCAGCTGAGCTACACGCCCGGAAGTGGATCATGAGTATATAGGCGGGGCCCGGGCCGGATTTACATCTTCTCGACGAGCGGGAGCTAGCCCAGTTCGGTCCAGTCGAGGATCTGCACGGTCACCGCCTGGCCGGCTTTTACGTGGCCGCTGTCCTCATGGACGATGGCCAGTCCGTCGGCGAAGGCCATGGAGGTCATGATCCCGGAGCCCTGCTCGCCGGTGGTCCAGCATTCGTAGCCGTCGTCGACCCGGGCGACCCGAACCCGGACGAACATGCGGCGCTTGCCGGCGCCCTGCAAGTCAGTGCGCGCGATGGCGGAGACGGTGGGCTTTTCGAGGCGATCGCGGCCGAGCATCTTGAGCACGGCGGGCCGCCCGAACTGCTCGAAGACGACCAGGCCGGAGACCGGATTGCCGGGCAGTCCGAGGATGGGCGTGCCGTCGATGTCGCCGAACAGCAGCGGCTTGCCGGGGCGCATGGCGATCTGCCAGAAGTCGGCGCCGCCGTCGGTGCCGACGACGTTCTTGACCAGGTCGTGGTCGCCCATCGAAACGCCGCCGATGGTAAAGATAAGATCGTTCTCGGAGGCGGCCAGAGCCAGCGCGGCGCGGACGTCGGCGACGTTGTCGGGGACGATGGGATAGCGCTTCGCCTCGGCCCCGTAGTGATCGACCAGCCCGGCCAGCGCCCAGGCGTGGCTGTTGCGGACCTTGCCGGGCTGAATGTCTTCGTCGACTTCCAGGACCTCATCGCCGGTGGGAACCACCCCGACGCGGGGCCGGCGGTGCACCGGAACCTGCGAAATGCCCAGCGAGGCCAGCACGCCAATGGCGCCGGCGCGCAGCACGGTGCCCCTGGGCAGGGCGACGTCGCCGGCGGCGATGTCTTCGCCGGCCAGGCGGATGTTCTCGCCCTTTTCCTCGACGCCGACGACGTTGACGAAGGCGCGGTCCTGGTCGGAGTCGCCGCGCGGGTCGGTGCCGAGCTTGCCCCAGTCCTCGCGATCGGTGAATTCAAAGCCGATGACAGTGTCGACGCCTTCGGGGACGGGCGCGCCGGTCATGATACGGACGGCTTCGCCGGGGCCGACGGGGGCATCGCCGACATAGCCGGCGGCCAGGTCGTAGGCGACCCGCAGACGGATCGGGTTGTCGGCGGCGGCGGCGATATCGGCGGCGCGGACGCCGTAGCCGTCGTAAGCCGAATTGTCGTCAATTGGCACGTCGTGCTTCGCCAGTGCGTCCTCGGAAAGGACCAACCCGTAGCAGTCGGACAGGGGGACGCTGACGGTATCGAGGGGACTGAAGGCGAGCAGGACGCGCCCGACGGCTTCGTCGACGCTGAGGAGCACGGAAACCTCTGACACAGGGAACGCTCCGAACGGGTTGGGGTTGAATAAGTGAAGGATGGGCGGGATGAGTATATGAAAAGCCCGGCCGACATCCGAGAAATCATCGTGGCGAAGGGTGGGGCGCGGACCAGAATTGGCCTATTATTACGCCCGCCGCAGACGGGGCGGGGCGGGGTTGGGCGGTGGTCTCGGCGGCGCCCGAATTGACTTGAATCGCAGCATCGATTGGTGGAGACCGGCCGGTGGAAGACTTTCGCAGCAGGGTGGAGAAGGCGGTGGCGGCGCTATGCGCCGGTGGCCTAGTGATGCTGGTGGACGAGGCGGACCGCGAGGACGAGGGCGACCTGGTGGTGGCGGCGGAATTCGCGGAGGCGCGGCACTTCACGCTGATGGCGGAGCGCTGCCGGACGCTGGCGACGCTCCCGATGACCAGCGCGCGGCTGGATGAACTGGGAATCCCGATGATGGCCGAGCGCAACACCTCGCGCTACGACACGCCGTTCGCCATGTCGGTGGATGTGCTGGCGGGCACCACGACCGGCAGCTCGGCGGTGGATCGGGCGGAGACGGTGCGGGCGTTGCTGGACCCTCAGGCACGGCTGGCGGACTTCGCGATGCCCGGGCATGTGTTTCCGCTGCGCTCCGACGCCGATGGGGTGTTCGGCCGGATGGGCCACACGGAGGGGGCGGTGGACCTGATGACGATCGCCGGGCTGTACCCGGCGGCATTGATATCGGAGGCGCAGGGCGCGGACGGCGCGATGCTGCACGGCGCGGCGCTGCGGGACCTGGCGAGGGAATGCGAAGCGCCGCTGGTGGCGGTGACGGACATCAAGCTCTGGCGGACCGAAGAGCGGGCCGCGCCGTGAAAGAGGTGCCTAGCGGCGGGAGATATTTCGGCAAGGTGGTTGACCGCACGGGCCGGTGACCGATAATTGCAGGTAGACATTCCTCGGTAGCTCAATGGTAGAGCCGTCGGCTGTTAACCGAAAGGTTGCAGGTTCGAGTCCTGCCCGAGGAGCCATTTTGATGGAGGAGGCGGGTAGCGGGCGGGGTTTCCCGGCTTCGGAAAGACGCCCGGGAGGCGCCGCACCGCGCCGACGGTGCTGACCACGGAGTTGAGCTTCAGGTGCGGGCCGGCAGTGCCAGCGCCGGGCGAGGGCCTGTTCGATCCGATTGCCGGGAAGATGCTGGACGATCTCGATGCTGTTGCCGTCGGGGCCTTCGATCCAGAAACTGCGATTGCCCAGGGGGCCGTCGTTTGGCTCGCCGTCGACGGGCAGGCCGCGGGCGGCAAGCCGGTGGAGCGCGGCGGCCGGGGTTTGACGCGGCCCGCGGCCGGGGGTGAGCATGGTCGCGGGCCGGTGACGGCACACCGGCGGCAGCACCAAGGAGAGAATCGATGCGGCAGGTGGTGTTTCCCGGCGACGGCAGTATCCAGACTGCCGAGCTGGAACCGCCGCGGGCATGGACGACTGGGCGGTGATCCGGGTGGCGGTGGCGCCGCTCTGCACCGAGTACAAGGCGTTCTACGCGGGCGACACCGGAGACGGCTCGCCAACGCCGGGGATCGGGCATGAGTCGGCCGGCGAGGTGGTGGACGCGGGACCGCACTCGATCGTGAAGCCGGGCGACCGGGTGGTGATGATGGTTTCGATGGCCTGCGGGCGGTGCGCGATCTGCGAGTCGGGCCACTACATGCACTGCGAGGACTGGCGCGACTACGAGGCGGCGCTGGGGACGACGGCGGGAGCAGGGACGGTGTCGCAGTACGTGGCGCGGCCGTCGTTCCTGTTCATGCCGGTGCCGGAAGACGTGTCGCTGGAGATGGCGTCGCTGGCCGGCTGCGGGTTGGGTCCGAGTTTCGGCGCGCTGCAAAAGCTGAACGCCGGCGCGTTCGACACGGTGCTGATAACGGGGCTGGGTCCGGTGGGGCTGGGCGGGGTGGTGAACGCGCGGTTTCGCGGGACGCGGGTGATCGGGGTGGACCCGGCGCCGTGGCAGGCGCAGCGGGCGCTGGAGATGGGGGCGGTGGCGGTGATCGACCCGACGCAGGGCAACGCGGTGGAACAGGTCCGCGAACTGACCGCGGGGCACGGGGCGGACTACGCGATTGAGTGCTCGGGAAGCGTGGCCGCGCAACGCCTGTGCATCGACGCGACGCGGCGGCTGGGCGGGATGGCATTTGTGGGGGTGAGCCAGGAGGAGATCGGGCTGTCGGTGAGTCGTGATCTGTTGCGGACCGGGCTGACGCTGGTCGGGAACTGGCATTTCAACCGGCAGGACTACGGCCGGCTGCTGCAGGTGATCCGCAGGTCCGATCTGCTGGACCTGCTGGTGAGTCACCGTTTCCCGATGTCGCGGCTGGAAGAGGCGTTTGCCCGGCAACGAGCGGGGGAGACGGCGAAGGTTTTGATCGATCCGTGGAACTGAGCGGGCGGCCGGGTGGGATGGGGAAGAGTCGCGGCGGACGCGGCCGGGTTTGATGACGTGATCTTCGCGCTGCTGGCGTTTACGGCAAAGCGGCTGGCCAGCAACGGCCTGCTGGTGCTGAGCACGGCGCTGGGTCTGCTGGTGACGGTGACGTTGGTGACGGCGATCCCGCTGTACTCGGAGGGCGTGAGCGGGCATCTGCTGAAGCTGGAACTGGCCCGCCCGGATGCCAAACGCACCCAGCCACGGGGGAGCGTGTTGTTGAAGCACGTGAGCGATGAAGTGCTGCCGACATCGCGGCGGCTCTACGAGCAGGCGGATCAGTTCTTTGGCCGCTCGCTGGGAAGGGTGGTGGGCCTGGCGGAACTGGAGCAGGTGAGCTACCTGCGCACGAACAACATGGCCTTTCTGCCGATCGACGACCAGATCGCGGCGAGCGGACGGCGGCGCGAGCCGAGCTACGGGATGTTCTTCACCATGACCGGGATGCGGGACAACGTGGAGATCCTGGAGGGCCGGGCGCCGACCGCCGCGGTGGAGATGGTGGAGGACTCGTCGGGCCGGCCGCTGGCGATGATCGAGACGATGCTTACCAGCGACGCGCTGGACGGGGCCGGCCTCTTCGTGGGCGACCGTATTGAGGTTGTCTACGAGGACCCGGATACGGAGGCGGAAAGCCTGATCGGGGTGGAGGTGGTGGGGCGGTTCGTGCCCCGCGACACCCACGCGACCTACTGGCTGTACAACGCGGAGACGGCCTTCGACCGGGGCGCGATGTTCGTGGAACGGACAATTTACCTGGATGAACTGGTGGCGAAGTATCCGGGCATCTTCTTCGAGGCGGCGTGGTACTCGGTGTTCGACCCGGAGGAAATTAAGGCGACCAACTACGAGCGGATCATCGGCGGGCTCTATAGCCTGCGGGCGACGACCAACAGCATCCTGCCGGGGACGACGCTGGAGAAGTCGCCGGAGGGCACCTTCGCCGAGTTCAACCGGCAGCTCTTCTTCCTGAAACTGCTGCTGTTCATCCTGGGGGCGCCGATCGTGGCGATAGTTCTGTATTACATCAGCCTGTCGGCGGGGATGGTGGTGGACCGGCAGCGCAACGAGATCGCGGTGTTGAAGTCGCGAGGGGTGGGAACGTGGCAGATCGTGGGGGTGTACATCCTGGAGGGGCTGCTGGTGGGGGCGGTGGCAATGATCGTTGGGCCGTTCCTGGCGACGGGACTGGCGCAGTTGATCGGCAAGACCTATACGTTCCTGGTGTTCACCAACCGGCAGGACCTGCCGATCGTGCTGAAGCCCGAGCACTACGGGTTCGCGGCGGCGGCGGTGGCGCTGTCGATCGGGGCGACGCTGGGCCCGTCGATCGGGGCGGCGCGGCAGTCGATTGTGACCTACAAGCAAGCTGTATCGCGGGGGAGGCGCCGGCCGCTGTACCAGCGCTTCTTCCTGGATGTGGCGCTGCTGGGGGTGGCGATCTACGGCTACACAACGCTGCGCGGGAAGGATTCGCTGCTGTCGCTGGGGACCGAGGGGCAGCTGTTCTCGGACCCGCTGCTGCTGATAGCACCGGTGGTGTTCATCTTCGCGGTGGCGCTGGCGTTCTTGCGCTTCTTCCCGCCGATTGTGGCCGGGATCGCGGCGCTGGGGAATCGCTTCTACGGGGTGGGGATCCACCTGGGCCTGCGGCAGATCGCGCGCAGCCCGGGGCAGTTCACGCGGCTGGTGCTGCTGCTGGTGCTGACGTTCGCGCTGGGCATATTTAGTGCGTCGATGGCGGCGACGATCGATCGCAATATCGACGACCGCATCCTGTATCGCGTCGGCGCGGACGCCTATTTTGACGAGTCGGGCACCTGGGACGACGACGGGCAGCGGTGGATGATCCCGTCGGCGGACCGCCACTACGACCTGCTGGCCGACGACGGCGAGCCGGCGATCGAGCGGGTGGCGCGGCTATGGGTGGAGGAGGCGGAGTATGCGCCGCCGGGACGGCCCGGATCGGCCACGCTGACGGTCTACGGTGTGGACCCGCTTGAGTTCGCGAATACAGCCTGGTGGCGGGAGGATTTCTCCAGACGGCCGCTGAATGCGTTAATGAATTCGCTGGCGCTGGATGAGCGCGCGCTGCTGGCCGACCGGAGCTACTTCGAGGAGGAACTGCTGCTGCGCACCGGCGACCCGGTACGGTTCGTAATCGATCGGCAGGAGATCGAGTTCTTCATCGCCGGCTGGGTGGACGCGCTGCCGCGGCACTACCCGGACGACGGGCCGTTCGTGATGACGAATATCGACTTCCTGCACCGCAATCTGGGTGAGAGCCCGTGGGACATCATCGCCACGCTGCGGCCGGGGCAGACGGCCGGGGAGGTGGGCAACGGGCTGCGAGAAATGGAGATCAAGAACATCAATCCCCGGGATGCGACAGCGGAGATCCTGGAGGCGCGCAACGACGCGACGCAGATGGGGACGTTCGGGATTCTGTCGATCGGTTTCCTGATCTCGACGGTGCTGACGCTGTTGGGCTTCCTGATGTATTCGTTCATCTCGTTCCGGCGGCGCCTGCAGGAGATCGGCATCCTGCGGGCGATGGGGCTGAGTGTGCGGCAGATGATCGCGTTGTTCGTTTTCGAGAACGGGTTCCTGATCGCGCTGGGGACGATGGTCGGCACGCTGCTGGGGGTGCTGACCGGGGCGATGTTCATTCCGTTCCTGCAACTGAGCGCGGATCAACTGGCAAGTACTCCGGCGTTCATCGTCGAGACGGCCTGGTCGGACATCGGCCGGGTGTCCGTGCTGTTCGGGATGGTGCTGGCAGTGGCGTTTCCGGTGCTGGTGTGGATGCTGCGGCGGATTCGGATTCACGAGGCGATGCAGTTCGGGGACGAGGCGGGGTAGGGCACGGATTATTGGCCGAGGTGCGAGCGGCTAGTAGCCGATGTCGTAGCGCAGCAGGCGGGCGTTGACCAGGGTGATGAGGCCGATGACAGCGAAGAGGACGAAGGAGATGGCGGCGGCGTAGCCCATCTTGAGATAGGCGAAGCCGTTGACGTAGATGAGGACGACGACAGTGACGGTGCTGTCGAGGGAGCGTCCGAAGTTGTCGTTCCCGGCGCCGCCGATCATGATGAAGACCTGGACGAACATCTGCAGGGCGCCGATGAAGTAAACGATGACTACGAAAAAGGTGGTGGGGGCGAGCATGGGGAGCGTGATGCGGAAGAACTTGGACAAGCCGCCGGCGCCGTCGATCTCGGCGGCTCCGTAAAGGTGCGGCGGGATGCCCTGCAGCCCGGCGAGATAGATGACCATGTTGAGTCCCATGTTTCTCCATACGCTCATGATGATGATGGCGAGCATGGAGGTGTCGGCGGAGCGCATCCATTTAAGCCGGGGCAGACCGACGGCCTCGAGCATGGCGTTGAATAGCCCGAAGTTGGGTTCGTACATCCAGAGCCAGATGAGGGAGACGGAGACAAAAGAACTGACGACGGGGAGATAGTAGAGAGCGCGGAAGGTGTAGATGCCGCGGATGTGGCGGTTGATGAGCACAGCCAGGCCGAGGGAAGAGACGATGCCGGCGGGGACGGTGCCAAAGGCGAAATACTCGAATTCTCCCTAATTGATGGCGTGTTGGAGCAGACCGGGATGATCGATCTGCTGGAGCCGGCCGACGATCCCGAAGCCGACGGGACAGCGGCCACCAGCGCAAGCGTCCTACCGCTGACCTAGTGGGCGATCAGCAATGCCACGTATCCGGTACCCATGTTGCGGGGATGGAATCCAGTGACCCTCTGGACGGTCGATTTGAATTTCATATGCCGCCACAACCCTATCGATCTCACGTGAGTCTGCAGTCCATGTCATCCCTCGGCGACCTAGGCGGCGACGGGATCGAAGATGCCACGGTGATCCCGTGTACCGAGGCGGAAACTCAACGTACCTTTACGTCCACCCGGTTCTGGACAGAGGCTCGGAGCCGGTTGCCTTGGATGGATATCTAATCGATGAAGGGCCGCGGATTCACTCGCTGGAGATAGTGAACGTTCGGATCGTTCTGATGGCGTCTATTCACTCCCCAACGGACTCCATGGCTCGCCCGACGCGCCGCGTTGCCAACGAATACGTGCTGGTGGACGGTGACCTTGAACTCGTGAGCCAGATCGACCTGCCGGAGCCTGCTGAAGACCTCACTGGCGAGGACGGCTGACCGCTTCCAGCGGCTGGAATCGGGTGGGCGGCGCTAAGTGGGGTCCTGGAGTTCGAGCAGCAGGGGGAAGTGATCGGAGGCGACGCGGGTGTTCTGGTTGTCGATCAGGCGGGTCGAGATGACCGAATCGGCCAGTACCGGCGACACGAAGATGTAGTCCATCCGGGCCGGGCTGAAATCGGAGGCGGCGGCGCCGGGGGTCGGGATGGTGGTGAGCGGCCCGTCGGGG